>SOJT01000043.1 GCA_004376485.1 Candidatus Aerophobota bacterium
TCTCACTCTTCGAAGTCCCCTCCCCCAGGTTCCAGGACAGCGGCTTTGTCAGCTGATGAGACCATCTTCGAATAAAGACGAAGAAAACCCTTGTTAATCTTTGGGGCAAGGGGCTTCCATTTCTTTCTTCTTTTTGCCAGCTCATACTGAGAAACTAGGAGCTCTAGCCTCCTTTTGGGAATATCTATGAGGACAACATCACCATCCTCGATGAGAGCAATAGGACCGCCAGCAGCCGCCTCCGGACTTATATGCCCCACACAGGGGCCTCTGGTAGAGCCGGAAAAGCGACCGTCAGTTACTAGGGCGGTGGTTTCGGCCAACCCCATCCCGCAAATGAGAGAAGTAATCATATGCATCTCCCGCATGCCCGGCCCTCCGGCTGGCCCTTCATATCTAATTACTATGACGGATCCAGGTTTAATCAAATTATCCTTGACCGCCTGGATAGCCTCCTCCATTGAGTTAAAAACCCTGGCTGGACCCTGATGAACCCACATCTTCTCGTCCACGGCTGACTTTTTGACCAGAGCTCCATCAGGAGCTAGATTCCCTCTCAAGATACTTACTCCTCCATCGGATCTTCGAGGATTGGTCATAGGACGAATTATTTCTCTATCTTCCCATCGGGCTTCCTGCCCTATAGTCCCCAGGTCCTTGCCGGTTACACCCCTGGTCTCCAAATAAAGTAGAGAGCTCAAAGATGCCAGTACGGCGGGCACTCCCCCTGAGCGGTGAAAATCATTGATGGTATGGGGACCCGAGGGGACAACTCCCACCAGATAGGGAGTGCTCTGACTGATTGCATCGATTTCATCCAAACTCAAGGTAATGCCTAACTCATAAGCTATGGCGGGAAGATGGAGGATAGCATTGGTGGAACCACCGATAGCCATATCTACCCGCAGTGCATTAATGAAGGATTTTTTAGTAAGAATACCAGAAGGTCTCATATCTTCCTTTATGAGCTCGACTATACGCCTTCCGGCTTCGCTGGCTTCCCGCAATTTCTCTGAAGAAGTGGCCGGAGTGGTAGCAGACAGAGGAAAAGCCATCCCCAGGGCCTCAGTGAGGCAGGCCATGGTGTTAGCTGTGCCCATCATGGCGCAGGTACCGGGGCCTGGACAGGCCAGTTTTTCAATCTGGTAAAGTTCTTCTTCTGAGAGCTTCCCCGCGTAGAACCTACCGGCAAATTCCCGCATATGGGTGAGGGTAATCTTTTTCCCCTGGTAATTTCCGTCCTCCATGGGACCGGCAGGAACAAAAATGGAGGGAATATTAACCCGGCTGGCTCCCATCAGCATTCCCGGAGTGATTTTATCGCAACTGGAAAGAAAAACAGCACCATCAAATTGGTGAGCCTGAAGCATTATTTCTACTGAGGCAGCGATGATCTCTCGAGAGGGCAGAGCATAGTGCATACCTTGATGGCCCTGAGCCAATCCATCGCAGACGGCAATGGTATTGAACTCGAGAGGAACACCTCCAGCTTCGACAACTCCCCTTTTAACCTGCTCGGAGACCCCCTTAAGATGAATGCAGCCCGGGACAATTTCATTCCAACTGTTTACCACAGCCACCTTTGGTTTAGAGAAGTCCTTCCTCCTTAAACCCAGGGAAAAAAGAAGAGCCCGATGGGCGGTCCTCTCTATCCCCTCGGTAACAATTCTGCTCCGCAGCATAACCTTGGGT
>SOJT01000074.1 GCA_004376485.1 Candidatus Aerophobota bacterium
ATTGACTTCCTTAGGGGAAAAACTATAATTAAGCAAATGAGGCGAGTGGCAGGATGAAAAGAAACTGGATTTTACCCTCAGGAGTGGAAAAAGAGAAATATCACCTTCTTTCCAAAAAATTAAACCTTTCTCCCTTGCTTATCCAGACATTACATAACCGGGGAATAAAGGAGGAAAATATCCAGGAATTTCTCAATCCCCGACTGGAGAATTTGTGTGATCCTTTCCTGATGAAGGGGATGGATCTGGCCACGGAAAGGATTCTTCGGGCCATATCCAATAGAGAAAAGATTCTAATCTACGGTGACTATGATGTGGATGGGATCAGTGCCGTAAGCATTCTTTTGCTATTCCTGCGCCAGGCAAAAGTTGCTGGCTATTTTTATATTCCCCACAGGGAAAGAGAAGGCTATGGGCTAAACCGAAATGCTGTCAAGAAAGCTCATGACAAAGGTATGGATCTTATTATCACCTGTGACTGCGGGAGCTCTTCCTTTGAGGAGATTGAGTATGCCAAAGATTTGGGAGTTGATGTAATAGTAACCGACCATCATCAGATAAGGGGCTCTCTTTCTCCTTCCTGCATTACCCTTAATCCAAATCAACCTGATTGTCCCTATCCTTTTAAGGAACTAGCCGGAGTGGGGGTGGTATTTAAGCTTGTTCAGGCTCTGGCCAAGAAACCCGGCATGAGAGAGATAGATCCTTATCAATACCTGGATCTGGTGGCCCTGGGGACAATCGCCGATGTTGTTCCCCTGCGAGGTGAGAATAGGATTTTAGCCAAACACGGCCTGGCCTCTCTTAAGCGCACCTCTAACTGGGGCCTCAGGGCTCTGGTAAGTGTAGGCGGTCTTTCTGGGGAGGGGATTGACGAGACTCGGGTGGGATTCGTCCTTGCCCCTCGGCTTAATGCCTGCGGCCGTCTTTCCCTGGCTCAGAAAGGAGTTAAACTTCTCTTATCTACTTCTTTGAGTGAGGCCTTTAGACTGGCTAGAGATTTAGACAGGGAGAATGGCAAAAGGCAGAGAATGGCGGAGAAAATGCGCCGGGAGGCAGAAGAACTTCTTCCTTCCCATAAAGGTCGGGTGATTGTTCTTTCAAAGAGAGGATGGCACCCAGGAGTGATCGGGCTGGTAGCTTCCTATATCAGGAAGAAATACTTCCGTCCCGTGGTTATTCTCTCCCCGGATGGCGATACTGCCAGAGGATCGGCCAGAAGTATCCCCAAATTTTCCATATTTGAAGGCCTCGAGAGCTGCCAGGATCTTCTTCTTAGCTTTGGGGGGCACCGCATGGCCGCCGGAATGAGACTACCCGTGGAAAATATTCCAGAGTTAGAAAGGAGACTCAACTATTTGGCCAGCCAGACTTTATCTTCTGAAGATCTTACTCCTTCTTACTCTGTTGATGCCAGGGTAGACCTTGAGGAGTTGGATGAAAGGTTATTTGAGAATCTGGAGCTTCTCTCTCCTTATGGGCCAGAGAACCCTGCCCCTCTCTTTCTGGCTGAGGATGTTTATTTTTCTTCGCCCCTGCGCAAATTATCCCGGGGATGCCTTAGAACGCATCTTACTTCAAAGAAAGGGAGAAAATTTGAAGTTGTTGCCTTTAATCTGGAGAACCAGGAGAAGATTTTGGAACGTCAGCCAATCATGGTAATTTTTACTCCCCGCATCACCCGATTCAGAAACAAAAGATCCCATCAGTTGGAAATTATGGGCTGGAAGGAGGGAGGAGAAGATGAAGGATCTATCCAGAAGAATCAGGAATATACCGGATTTTCCTAAAAAAGGAATCCTCTTCAGGGACATCACACCTCTACTGCAGGATTCAGAGTCTTTCCGAGAAGCTGTGCATATTTTGAGTGATAAGTATAGAAATGAGGAGATTGATCTGGTAGTCAGCGCTGAGGCCAGAGGTTTTATTCTGGGAGCTTGTCTGGCTTATAAGTTAGGAGTGGGATTTGTGCCTGTTCGTAAACCCGGTAAACTTCCCTATGAGGTAGAGAAGGCAACCTATGAGCTGGAGTACGGGGAAGATGCCCTGGAGATGCATCGGGATGCGGTGAGAGAAGGAGATAGAGTTTTGGTCTTTGATGATCTTCTGGCCACCGGGGGAACAGCCAGAGCTATTTGCCAGTTGGTGGAGAAACCGGGAGGGAAGGTAGCCGGGATCTGCTTTCTTATCGAGCTTACCTCCCTAAAGGGGAGGGAAAAAATAAAAGATTACCCGGTTTTCTCTTTGATTAAATACTAAAAGGGAGATATTCGGTGAAAAGAGGAGATGAGACCTCGCCCCTTTTTCTAAAAAAGCTGGCAGTGGGAGAGCTTCAGGCTAACTGCTATATATTGGCTGACCGAGACAGGAGGGAGGCTATGGTTATAGATCCCGGAGGGGAGGGAGAAAGAATACTGAAGGTTATTGAGGAGGACTCCCTTCGCATCATTTCCATTGTCCTCACCCATGGCCATCCAGACCACACAGGAGCAGTTCGGGCACTAGTCAGTGAGAGCGGCGGGTCTTTACTCATTCATTCTGAGGATGCCTTCCTTCTAGGACATTCATCCGTGGCCATGTCTTGTACAAAGGAAGAGGAGAAGGCCAGTCCCCTACGGTTGAAGATGCTTGAGGATAAAGACAAGCTATGCGTGGGTAAGTTCTCTTTTCTCATCCTGCACACTCCAGGGCATAGTCCGGGAAGTATTTCTATCTATGGGGAGGGCCGAGTTTTTACGGGAGATACCCTTTTTGCGGGTGGAGTGGGCAGGTGCGATCTACCGGGGGGAGACTGGCAAAGATTAGAGGAATCTATTCAGGACAAACTCTTAAAACTCCCTCCAGAGACGGTAGTTCATCCAGGCCACGGTCCTGATACCACATTAGAGAAAGAACTGAGGAGCAATCCCTTTATCCATGAGCTCCGTACTAAAAGATAAAAGCATTCTGTTGGGGATAACGGGCAGCATCGCTGCCTATAAAGCAGCGGAGATTGTTCGGCTTCTAAAAAGGCGGGGAGCCAGTGTATATCCTGTAATGACGCAGGCAGCCACCCATTTTATTCATCCCCTGACCCTCACCTCCCTGGCAGCCCAGGAGGCTAGCCTGGATCTATTTGAGATGAAGCGAGGAAGAATGGAACATCTCTCTTTAGCTCAGCTTGCCGATCTTGTCTTAATCGCTCCTGTTACAGCTAATGTTATGGGAAAGATAGCTCATGGAATCGCTGATGATCTTTTAACTACCACTGTTATGGCTACCAAAGTCCCTATTATCCTGGCCCCGGCCATGGATGAAGGAATGTATGAGAATGCTGTAGTTCAGGCAAATATAAGGGAGCTCAAGTCCCGGGGAATGCACCTCATCGGGCCGGAGGAGGGGGAGCTGGCCTCGGGAGAGGTGGGAAAGGGAAGAATGAGCGAACCTCCAAAAATTGTGGATTATGCGGAAAGAATACTTCAGTCAAGAGGAGATTTTGCTGGAAAGCTCTTTATGGTTACGGCTGGACCAACCAGGGAAGCCCTGGACAAGGTGCGCTTTATTTCCAGTTATTCCAGTGGAAAGATGGGCTATGCTCTGGCTGAGGAAGGAATAGACAGGGGAGCCAGGATCATTCTTATCAGCGGGCCCAGCCCTCTTATTCCTCCTCCCCAGGCTGAATTTTATTCGGTAGAGACAGCTCTTGAGATGAGGAAGAGGGTGATGGAAAAATTCTCCGCGGTGGACGGGGTCTTGATGGCAGCCGCTGTATCTGATTTCAGACCCAAACTTGTCCACAAGAGCAAGATAAAGAAGAATGCATGCACCTCCCTCAAGCTGGATTTGGTGCAGAATCCCGATATTCTAAAGGAACTGGGAAGGATTAAAAAGGATAAGCTCCTGGTGGGTTTCTGCGCTGAGACCTCTAGTTTAAAGGAAAAAGCCGAAGAGAAGCTTAAGGAGAAGAATCTCGATTTGATAGTGGCCAACGATATTACTCTGGAAGGGGCCGGTTTCGGCGTGGATACCAATATAGTTCTCTTGATGGATAGAGATGGAGAGGTGACATCACTGGACAGGAGAAGCAAAAGGGAAGTAGCCCGGAAGATTTGGGACAAGGTGAAGGAACTTATGCCGGCCTAACCTTTCAGTAGCTTTGAGATATTCTTGAAAAAGGTGACTTAATGCCTGGAAAGAAGATAATACCTCTCGTATTTATATGCCTCCTGCTTTACCTTAGCTCTTCTTCCTATGCAAAACCAGCGAGTTTAGTAGAAGTTCTCACTCTGGAGGGAACTATTAATCCTGTAGCCGTAGAGCGTCTGGATAAGGCCATAGAATTGGCAGTCAAAAATAAAGCTCAGTGTCTTATCATTCAGTTGGATACTCCTGGAGGGCTGGATAAGTCTATGCGGGAAATGGTCAAGCTGATGATGAATAGTGAAATCCCTATTGTGGTTTATGTAGGTCCCAGAGGTAGTAGAGCAGCTTCAGCAGGTGTTTTTTTAACCCTGGCCGCCCACATTGCTGCTATGGCTCCAGGCACCAATATAGGAGCTGCTCATCCTGTGGCTCTAGGAGTGGGGGGAGCCATAGATAAGGAAATGATGGAAAAGGTAGTTAATGATGCAGCCGCCTATGTAAAGTCCATTGCCCAGAAGAGGAATAGAAATGTAGAGTGGGCAGAAAAGGCGGTGAGAGAGAGTGTTTCTATAACTGCTGAGGAGGCTTTAGAGCTTAATGTGGTGGACCTTATGGCTGAGGATATAAACGATCTTTTAGAGAAATTGGATGGGGCAGAAGTGGAGATAATGCAGAAGACTCTAACCGTGATGACAAAGGGCGCTAGCCTCCATTTTATGGAAATGTCCTTTCGAGAAAAGGTTCTTCAGACCATCGCTGATCCCAACCTTGCCTATATATTACTCATGATAGGGATATGGGGGATTGTTCTGGAGTTTTTCCATCCCGGATCCCTTTTGCCGGGTATTGTGGGGGGTATCTGTCTCATACTGGCTTTCTTTGCCCTGCAGATTCTTTCCTTTAATATGGCCGGTCTTGTCCTCATTGTTCTGGCCATCGTCCTTTTTGTTCTGGACATTACAGTTCCCTCCTACGGTGCCCTGACCATAGGAGGGATTGTTTCCCTGGCTTTAGGCTCTCTCATGCTGATAGATCCCTCGACCCTCTACATCTCCATCTCTCTCAAATACATTGTTATTATGGTGGCATTTACCAGTGGCCTTTTTATTTTCATTATCAGCTATGCCATAAAGGCTCAGTTCAAAAAACCCGCCACAGGACTGGAGGGAATGGTGGGCTCGAGGGGAATAGCCAAGGGTAATCTAAAGACCAAAGGGAAGATCCAGATCCATGGAGAGATCTGGAATGCTATTCTTGAATCAGATAAGGAGGTGGTTAGAAAGGGAGAAGAGGTAGAAGTGGTGAGAGTAGATGGGATGAGATTAGTAGTTAAAAAAAAGGGAGGTTAGATATGCCAGCGATCTTTTTTCTGGTCATTGTAGGAGTCATTCTCCTGATGGCATCCATCAGGGTAGTAACAGAATATGAGAGGGGAGTGATCTTTAGGTTGGGTAGGTTAATTGGAGCCAAAGGACCGGGGCTCTTTTTTCTTATCCCCATTGTGGATAGGATGACGAAAATTAGCCTGAGGACGGTAAATTTTGATGTTCAGCCCCAGGAGGTAATCACCAAGGATAATGTTCCGGTCAAGGTCAACGCCGTGGTCTATTTCAGAGTTCTAGATCCTTGTAAATCGGTCATTGAAGTAGAGAATTACCGTTTTGCCACCCTGCAGATAGCCCAGACCACCTTAAGGGGAGTAGTGGGAGAAGTTGAACTCGATGAGCTCCTCTCTCAGCGGGAGCAGCTCAATGAAAGACTTCAGAGCATTGTTGATGAACAGACTGATCCCTGGGGAATCAAAGTGAGTGTGGTAGAAGTCAAGGAGGTTGAGATACCCGATACCATGAAGCGGGCTATGGCAAGACAGGCAGAGGTGGAAAGGGAGAGGAGGGCCAAGATTATCAACGCCCAAGGAGAGTTTCAGGCCGCCGAAAAACTC
>SOJT01000163.1 GCA_004376485.1 Candidatus Aerophobota bacterium
AGCTAAAAATAAGGCCAGAGGGAGGTGAGAAGCAAGTAAGTCGTTAGCTGGGGTATGAGGAAAGCATCTAAAAAGAGAAATGTTGAAGGATCTATTCCTTTCTCTAGTTTTTAGGGCTTTCCACAGAAAAATGAGTAATGTATGAGGAAAGAAAATATGTTTTTGCGGAGGTTAAGATGAAGAAAGTTATGTCAATATTAATAGCGCTTATGTTCATCGCCTCGTTTAGTGCAGTGGCTATCGCTCAGGAGAGCTTTTTAGGCAAGTTCGAAATCAGTGACATTATGGAGTACAAGGCCCTCCCGAACTATATCGAACCTGAGGCATTAGAGTTGGCAGTGGCCAAAGGGGAACTTCCCCCAGTGTGGGAGAGATTGCCCAAGAACCCCCAGGTTATAAAGTCTAAGGTTATGAGTGACGGCCTAGGGGTATATGGTGATAAGTGGAGGGTCTTTTGTGGGTCTCCAACCGCGGGCTGGAACTGGGCAGCAGGATTAACGTCAGGTTGGTGGGGCACCGAGGTGCTTGTCTGGGAAGGCCTGGTGGAACCCGCCCATATGTGGATGCTAAAAAATCCCATTGAACCTGTACCAAACTTAGCTACCAGTTGGGAATGGTCCGAAGATGGCAAGACCCTTACCATGCATCTGCTTGAAGGAGCAAAGTGGTCGGATGGAGTGGAATTCACGGCTGATGATGTCCTGTTTACATATTACGACTGCCATTTAGATTCCCATATTCCTTCCTTCCTCGGCGCGGGCGCATGGACAATAAACGGAAAATTAACCGAACTGGAAAAGGTAGATAAGTATACCATCAGGTGGCGTTTTGGGGCAGGCTTCCCTCTATACATTCTTTTCCGCATGGGCCGCTACGGTTTGGCACCAGTTCCCAAGCATGTTCTAGCAAAGCATCATCCAAAATACAATCCAGATGCTACTTACGAAGGCTTCATTCATTCCCTACCTCCTGAGGATCTTCCGGTGGTAACGCTCGGTCCTTGGGTGCCAGTAAAATTCGAACCGGCAAGATTCATAGTGGCCAGGAGAAATCCTTACTACTGGAAGGTGGATGAGAAAGGACAACAACTTCCCTATTTTAACGAGGCTTATATTGAAAAGGGAAGAAGAGGGATAACCAGAACCTTAAATGTGATAGCCGGAAGTATTGATTATACCAACCTAGAAACACCGGGGGTTTTCTCTTTTGCCCTGGAAGAAGCACGGAGGTCAGACTCCTACTTTGTGGCTCGATTTGTGGGTTATAACGCTTCGTTTAGTTTGCAGCCAAATTTTTCACTTTACAAAGGGGTGAAGACGGAGAGAGACCGAGCCATGAGAGAGTTATTCAGAGATCTCAGGTTTAGAAAAGCTTTATCCTACGCCATTAACCGGGAGGGAATAACAAACTCAATTTTCCCAGGACCTCTAATTGCACCGTATGAAGGTAGTCTGGTTGACTCTTCTCCATATTATGATCCCGATGCTATCGTCTCCTATGCTTATGATCTGGAAAAATCAAAAGGTTTGTTTGCAGAGCTGGGATTTAAGGACATCGATGGCGATGGTATAATGGAGTGGGCTACAGGTACTCCATTAGCTGGTCAGGATTTAACCCTTGTAATCCATATCGTTGAAGACGAAACCGCAGCCGTGAACTTAGGAGAGGCCTTAGTTCCCTACCTTAGGGAAGCTGGTATTAAGTCTGTTCTTAAAGTCATCAAGGGCACAACTTTCGATGCTCTATCCGACAGTGGAGAACTTGAGATACCTATAGTGCGCGATAATGTGTTGTGTCTTACTCCCCTGACAAGATTAACCGACCTTGGGCCTGTAACCGAGATTACTCCTACCTGGCACCAGGCTGGACCAGGGGGGGAAAGAGACCTATTTCCCTTTGAGGCTCGCTTAAGAGATCTGATAAACTCACTAAAAACTGAGAGATCTGGTTCAAAGGTAAGGGAAACATTCTCAGAAATTCAACAGTTATGGACCAAAAATCTTTACAGGATTGGCCTCTATAAGATGCAAGTGGGTAATGCAATTGCCAACAGACTGAGGAACGTTGCGCCCGGTACTCCACCTTATATGTACGAATGGTTCGATGTGGCTCAAAGTGCATGGCAGCTTTGGGTTCCCAAGGATGAGCAAAAGCCTGAACTTCTCCCGGGGGTAATTCCAACCTATGAGGAGAAATAAACAAGGGAAAGGGACAAAGGAAAGAAATGTAGGAGGGGGAAGGATATCCTTCCCCCTCCTAATTAAATGGGGAACTATCCTGTGATAAGCTATATTATCAGAAGAATTCTTTATGTCATTCCATTATTGCTCGCTGTTAGTATTGTTTGCTTTGTGATAATCCAACTCCCTCCCGGTGATTTTTTGACTGCTATAGAGTCACAACTAAAATCTCAGGCGGGCTTAAGTGAGGAGGAATCGAGAAAAATGGTTGATGAGATGAGAAAAACGTATGGATTAGATAAATCCATGCCTGTTCAATATCTAATCTGGATAAAGAACATCGTTACCAAGGGAGATTTCGGCTATTCCTTTGGATATAGAAAGCCTGCCCAGGAGGTGATCTGGGAAAGATTAAAATGGACCATGATCATAGCCCTTTCCGCCCATTTGATCTCTACATTAGTAGGGCTTTTAATTGGTATTTATTCGGCTACCCATCAATACAGTTTGGGAGACCATTTGAGTACTTTTTTGGCATTTATAGGTCTTTCCTTTCCTGAATTCTTTACTGCCCTGGTGATAATGTATTTACTGGTTTTTAGGTTCCGCGTTCCCCACGTTGGAGGGCTTAGCTCCCCTGAGTATGTTTTAGCTACCTGGAATTGGGCAAAATTTGTTGATTTTCTTCAGCATTTTTGGATTCCGGTAGTGATCTCAGGGGTGGCAGGGGTTGCCAGGAATATGCGGGTAATGAGAGCAAACCTTTTAGATGTATTCAGATCTCAATATGTAATTACTGCTCGTGCCAAGGGCTTGAAGGAAAGGATTGTTCTCTATAAACACGCAGTGGTAAATGCCCTCCATCCCATTATCGCCTATCAAGGAGTAGCTCTTCCTTACATAGTACAGGGGACAATGGTTACCGCCATAGTCTTAAATCTTCCCACCACCGGTCCTGCATTTTACGATGCTCTTGTGTTTCAGGATACTCTTTTAGCTGGATCTTTTCTGTTGATGGTGACAGTTGTTTTAGTGATTGGAAATCTATTATCTGATCTCATTCTGGCCTGGATAGATCCCCGAATAAGGTATGACTGAGGCATTCTTGATATTAAAAAATGAGAGATCAAGAAAAAAAAACAGCTTTGCGGAGCCTGTAAAAGGTGAGGCATATATACAACTGGTTTGGAGAAAATTTAAAAGAAGCAAAACTGCTATTATCGGTGCTATTTTAGTTATTATTATGGCTATTTTAGCTATCTTTGCTCCCTTTTTCTCTCCTTACAATCCCTTAAAAATCGATCACCGTGCAAGTTTTTCCCCTCCTCAGAGAATACATTTTTTCGATGACAAGGGTAAGTTCCACTTAAGACCATTTGTCTATAATTTAAAGCTGGAGCTCGATCCTCAGACCTGGAAGAGAATTTATAGGGAGGACACAAGCAAAAGATTTCCCATTTATTTTTTGGTAAGAGGATGGGAGTATAAGCCCTTTGGAATTCCCTGCAAGTTGCATCTCTTTGGTGTTCCGAAGGGAGGTAGTATACATCTTTTCGGAATGGACAATTATGGCAGGGATCTTTGGGCAAGGATTATGTTAGGAGGGAGAGTGTCGTTATCGATAGCTCTACTTGGAGCAATCCTCAGTGCTTTCATAGGAAGCATGGTGGGCACAATTTCGGCATATTATGGAGGTATTACTGATATGATTCTTCAGCGGATAGTTGAGTTTCTTCAATCTTTCCCTCAACTACCCTTATGGATGGCTCTTAGTATCGCCATTCCTGCAACCTGGTCATCTTTATACGTTTTCATAGCCATAATGATGTTATTTGGGCTGTTAAGCTGGACTCCCCTTGCCAGAGAGGTAAGGGGAAAGGTGTTGTCCTTGCGTGAGCAGGAGTTTGTTTTATCAGCCAAAGAGGCAGGAGCAAGTGATGCCAGAATTATCTTTAAATATCTTATTCCTAATTGTCTTAGCCATATTATTGTGATACTTACCTTAACTATCCCCTGGCTGATATTGGCGGAAAGTACCTTAAGCTTTTTGGGATTAGGTCTTCAACCTCCAATGGTAAGCTGGGGAGTCCTCTTGCAAGAAGCTCAAAACCTGCAAACCATGGGAAGACATCTCTGGATTGCAATTCCGGGCGCATTTATTGTAATTACCGTTCTGGGCTTTAACTTCTTGGGGGATGGCTTAAGGGATGCGGCTGATCCTTACTCACGCCGATGATAACAGATCATATGAGGTGAGAGGTGGACAAGCAGAACGAGATATTGCTTGAGGTAAAAAATCTCAAGAAATACTTTCCCATAACCAGGGGAGTCTTTCGACGAGTTGTAGGCTACGTCAAGGCAGTTGATAGAGTTGATCTTTTTATTCGCCAGGGGGAAACTCTTGGGCTGGTGGGAGAAAGTGGCTGTGGGAAAACCACGCTTGGAAGAAGCATCCTGAGGTTGATAGAGCCTACAGATGGAGAGGTCTGGTTTAAGACGGGCAAAGGGAAAAAATTAGATATAACCAAATTAGAAGACAGGGAGATAAAGAGCCTGAGAAGAGAGATGAGGATGATCTTTCAGGACCCCTATGGTTCTTTAAATCCTCGAATGACAGTTATGGATATAGTGGGTGAGCCCTTGATAATCCATAAGGTGGCCCAGGGAAAGGAGATAGAGGACAGGGTTAGAACACTCTTGAAGATAGTGGGGCTAAATCCCAGATATATGAGAAGATATCCTCATGAGTTCAGTGGTGGACAAAGACAGAGAATAGGAATTGCCCGAGCCTTAGCATTAAATCCCCGATTAGTTATCGCTGATGAGCCTGTCTCAGCTCTTGATGTGTCAGTCCAGGCTCAGGTAATTAACCTGCTGGAGGACCTCCAGGTGCAATTTAACCTGACCTACCTTTTTATTGCCCATGACCTGAGCGTAGTGTATCATATTAGCAACCGCATAGCGGTAATGTATGTGGGAAAGATAATGGAGGTGGGCCAAGCGGAGGAGGTTTACCAAGGACCGAGGCATCCTTATACTGAAGCCTTAATGTCCGCTGTTCCCGTCATTGATCCAGATGTTAACCCAGAACGTATTCTTCTGCAAGGGGATGTTCCTAACCCGGCGAATGCTCCCTCCGGATGCACTTTCCATCCCAGATGCCGATATGCTAAAAAGATCTGTAGTCAAGAGGAACCTCCTCTGGAGGATATCGGCGATGAGCATTATGTAGCCTGTCATTTTGCTGATGATTTTTCCTTAAAAGGAATAAGACAATTTTAGCAAGAATAATCTAAATAGCTTCACAAGGTAAGAAATACCCCTAAAACAATTAGGCAGGAAAAAATTGGAGACCAATTCTTGTTTAATCAATGTAAAAGGGTTGTGCACCTATTTCTATACTGATGATGGGATTGTCAAAGCAGTAGATGGGGTTAATTTAAAGATACGTCGGGGTGAGACCTTAGGCGTAGTAGGCGAAAGCGGCTGTGGAAAAAGCGTTACCGCTCTTTCCATTATGCGATTGATTCCTGCACCTCCAGGAAGGATAACCCGGGGAGAGATATTATATGGGGAAAATAAAGAAAAAAGTGTAGATCTTATCCGGTTAGATTCAAGGGGAAGCAAGATGAGGAACATTAGAGGGGGAGAAATAGCCATGATCTTTCAGGAACCCATGATTTCCCTGAATCCGGTCTATACCATCGGAGATCAAATAATTGAATCCATCATGGTCCATCAAAAGGTAACCAAGAAGGAGGCTAAAGAGCACGCTATCAAGATGCTGGATCGGGTAGG
>SOJT01000067.1 GCA_004376485.1 Candidatus Aerophobota bacterium
TAATGATCAGCGGCAATACTTATAAGATGCTCAAAGAACTGGTAGCTATAGGAAGTGAGGCTCGATTCGTGGGATCTATCAGGACTCCTCCCCTTTATTTTAAAGAGATAAATGTAGTAGGCTAGAAGGATGAGGAAAGGATTGATTCAGGTTTATACCGGGGAGGGAAAAGGTAAAACCACCGCTGCTGTGGGTCAAGCCATTAGGGCGAAGGGAAGGAATCAGAAGGTACTCTTTGCTCAGTTTCTCAAAAACAAGGAGGGTTCCGCAGAGACTTCCATCCTGGAGAGATTAGGAATTAAGGTCATGGCAGGCGGGGGGAGATATAAAATCTTTCCTCTGGAAAAACTTCCTGAGAAGAAAAAAGAGGAGGTCACCTCCCATTTAATTCGTCTGTTAGATGAGATTAAGGAGGAAATAAAAAGGAAAGAATATGACTTATTAATCCTGGATGAAATAAATGTAGCTCTTCATGCTCACCTTATGGAGGAGGAGACGATCTTAGATTTTCTCCGGGATAAACCCTCTTCCCTGGAAATAGTACTCACTGGTCGATACGCTCCATCTGCCATCAGCCGGGTGGCTCATCTGGTCAGCGAGATAATAAAAGTCAAGCATCCCTATGATGAGGGAATAGGGGCAAGAAGAGGAATAGATTACTAATCTATTCTACTTCCCCCAAAAAGGGCCTACCAGCCGATTATACCAGTCTACAGGAACATATTTTGTTCTCTCGACCGCATCCTTTAAAGGGACAGAGATAATATCTGTACCTTTGAGGGAGACCATCTGGCTGAATTTTCCCTCCTTAATTAGCTCTACTGCCTTAATTCCGAATCTTGTTGCCAGAAAGCGATCAAAAGCAGAGGGACTTCCCCCTCTCTGCAGGTGGCCGAGGATAACCGATCTGGTCTCCAATCCTGTTCGAGAGGCAATCTCTTTAGCCAGTACCTCACCCACACCACCCAGAAGAATATTACCAAAGGCATCGGTTTTTACTTCTTTTGCTACTTCCTGGGTAAGAAGTTTACTTCCTTTAGCGGCCTTAGCTCCCTCGGCTACGGCTACTATGCTGTAATCCTTCCCCAAATTTTTCCTTTCCCTCAGAGTTCGACAGACTTCATCCAGATCAAAGGGGACCTCAGGAATGAGAATGATATGGGCCCCTCCACCAATTCCTGCCTCCAGGGTCATCCATCCAGTATGTCGTCCCATTATTTCTACCACCATAACCCGATGGTGAGACCTGGCAGTGCTGTGGAGTCTATCCATAGCCTCGACGGCAATATTGATAGCCGTATCGAAGCCAAGGGTATAATCAGTGGCGGAGAGGTCATTATCAATAGTCTTGGGAATCCCAACGATTTTGATGCCTTCACTACAGAGTCTGTGGGCTACTCCCAGCGTATCATCCCCTCCAATAGCAACTAAGGCATCTATCCTGTTCTTCTTGAGAGTATCCTTTACTCTCTCCAGCCCCTTTGTTTCTTTGTAGGGATTAGTGCGAGAGGTAAAAAGGATGGTTCCTCCTTGCCGGTGAATATCTTCAACCTCCTCTTGGGTGAGCTTCTGCCATCTATTTTCCAGAACCCCGGCCCAGCCATCCATAAATCCTATTATCTCATACCCCTCTTTTTCTCCTTGAA
>SOJT01000127.1 GCA_004376485.1 Candidatus Aerophobota bacterium
ACCCGAGCCAGTGAGAAGAATATAGGCACGAATGCTGGCAGGCTTAAAAATTGCCTCCACCGCTTTTTTATAATATTCAATCTGGGGTTTATATATTTTCCTGATTTCCTCCTCATTTTGAGAGTGTGTCTTGTAGTCTATGATAAGGGCAGTATTCTCCTCAAGGATGACTCTATCAATTCTGCCAGAGATAACTTTCCCCTTATCCTTCATGGCAAAGGGAAGTTCACTGTAAGATTCTCTATTATCGGGAATGACGTATTTTTCTAGGAGCCCAGCCTCTTTCATAACCTTGAGGTGCCTTCTTATCTCATTTCGCACCCAGGAGTTGAGACTTCTACTCTCCAGGAATCCCTCTACCTCATGCGGGGTTAATCTATTTTTTGAAATCATCTCCAGCGCTTGGTGCATAATTTCTCCTAACTCTAATCCCCCCTCACCCACAAGTTCTGGAGGAATTTCTACGGCCTCTGTTGGGGATACCCTTACAAACTCAAGGGGCTCCTCCAGCGGTCCTGACCTGTCTAAAGTCGGAACCTCTTCTTCCTTAGGTGGAGATATGATGGGAAGCTTCATATAATTTTTTCCATCCTCCAGATAAACTCCTTCTGGAAGGAAAGTTTTGCTCCTCGGCCCTTCAGAGGAGAATTCAATCTCGAAAGCATCTTTCAAATATCCCAGCCATGAAGATTTTTTAACCTTATCCTCTACTGGCCAGATCCCTGTGAGGTAAAGGTAATCTCTGGCCCGCGTAACCGCCACATAAAAGAGCCTCTTTTGTTCTTCCCTGGCTATAAGATTGTATTTTTGCCTCGTCCATTTGATCTGCTCACTCTCCTCCTTTTTGCCCTGGCTCAAGGTAACTGAAACATATTCTCTGGCTTCATCAACGAATATCCCGGTTCTTTTATCCGGCGATACCTCGTGAATTCTTGAAATAAAGACAATGGGGAATTCCAATCCCTTTGCCCCGTGAATAGTGAGTATATTGACTGCGTTTGTTCCCTCCACTTCTATCTGGCCTTTTTCCTCATCACCTCTTTGGGAAAAGGCAGCGATCTCTCCGGCAATATCCCATAAAGTCAATCCTTCTGACTCGAGCAATTGAACCATCCAGAGAAATTTCTTTATGTTTGCCGCCTCCTCATCCGAGGAGTAAATGTTCCAGATCTTAAGATCCAGGAGCACTTTTTCTAAAACTTCTACAGTGGAAGAGCGAAAGGCAAGCATCTCCCATTTATTAATCAGGGAAAGCAGGCGACTTCTCTTTTCCTCTTCTTTTCCAGAAAGTTTTGTAGCTTCGAACCGCCTGAGAAGAGTAAAGCCTGGTGCTCTGGCAATTAGATTTACCTCTTTACTTGAAAGATACGAGCAAGGGGAAAAAAGTAAGCTCAAAAATGAGAGGTCATCAGTGGGGTCTCGGAGGAACTTTAAGATTGCATAAAGTAATCTCACTTCCGGAGTTTCAAAAAGTCCCTTGCTGCCTATGACCACATAGGGAATATTTCGATGTTTGAATGCTGCCTCAATTTGCGGGAGAGAATTCCTGTCTCTTAGAAGTACTGCTATATCCTTCCATTGGCAGGGAAGGGTTTCCCCTTTCTCTTTGTCGAATACTAAAGACGAGCCCACTATAGATTGAATTTTTCCTCCCATGATCTCGGCATCCAATTCTCTCATCTTTTGGGCACCGATTTTCTTGGGGGATCTCGAAAGCAAGATGCCTACTTCTCCTTTTTGTTTGTCTTCGCGTCCTTTTTTGAATCGAATATAGCTTGTTTTTAAATTATCTTCTCTGGAGCCAGTCATAACTTTTTGGAAAAGGAAATTTGCAAAATTTATGACAGCATCTAGACTTCTGTAATTTTCCTCTGGCCTATAATAAACATATCGGCCCTCCCTTCCAAAATTTTCCTTCATCATCCGGCTCGCCTCTCTAAAGAGCTGAACATCCGCTCCCCGAAAGAGGTATATTGACTGCCCTTCATCTCCAACCAGAAAAAGTGTAGGTTGAGCGAACATCTCATTTGCTATTCCACTGCCCGATACCCAATCCTCAATAAGGGCATAGATAATTCGCCACTGATAAAAATTTGTATCCTGAAACTCATCCACTAGAATGTGCTGTATCTGAGAGTTGAAAGTATAAAGGATGTTGAGCCATTCCGGGTTTTCCCTTAGAAGTTTAAGTGTTTCCACCTCTAGATCGTGATATTCAAGGCAACCCTCTTCTTTCTTGTTCTTTTTCAATATATCAACGGCAAGTTTGAAAATCTCAAAGTATATTTGGTTCCTTTCCCCTTGCCATCTGGCAAAAGCAGGATCTGTGATGGGTAGTTTCTTGGTAATGGCTGATATATTTTGAATGAGTTTTCTCATCCTTAGCCTGGCAAGACAGGCTTGCAAGCTTTTCCTCACCCCAATGTCCCGCTCTATGATATTTCTGATTGCCGCATCTATTGCCTCCAGGGAAAGCGATTCTGCTGCCCACCCTCCTATGATGTTAAACTCTGGATCAATACCAGCCTCAAGTGAGAAGCGTCTGAGAAGACTATGGCAGAAGGAATGGATGGTGGAAATACGTATTCTTTCAGGATGCTCCAAAAGATGCCTGCCAATTTTTCTCAGCTCTTCTGATTTGGACCCTAGAAGTAATTCAAACACTCTTTCTCGCATCTCGAAGGCTGCTTTTCGGGTAAAGGTAATGGAGAGAATATTTTCTGTAATGAGCGGTCTGCCTGCAAATTTTTCTGAGTATTCCTGCAATGCTTTATTTTTCAGGTTTTCCTCGAGGAGCCTCACGTATCGTTCAGCCAAAAGTTGTGTTTTGCCCGAACCAGCCGGTGCAGATACAAATACCGACTTTCCAGGATTAAGTGCCTCTTCTCTTTCCATTCCTATCCCTCAAAGTTTTCACATACAAATTTGCAGTTACAGTTTCTACAATTCTTAGGCTTTTCATTCTTTGGGAACTTGCCCTCTTTTAGCATTGAGCTATATTGCTTGACAAATCTTACGCTCCGGGATATAACCTGGTCTGCATCCTCCCGGTTAAATAAAGTAACTCGCCTGAAGCCTTTTTCCATATCAAGGGTGTATATAAGACCACCTGAGGGAGGTATCCTCAAATGTTTTTTCAGCATCCAGGCATAGATGGGGATCTGAAGATGCAGACCCTTTTCAAGATCAGCTTTTGTAGGAGCCTTGCCTGTCTTGTAATCGATCACTACGAACCCTCGCTCCGAGATATCCACCCGATCCAGCCTCCCCTTGAGTATGATTTTTTGCCCGCTGCTCTTAAAGGATATCCTTTGTGATAATTCCATATAGGTTGGGCGAAATCCGTCTCTTTTCAGCTCCTCATCACAGTGGAGGAGGTCATCTCTCATCAAGTTAAGTCGATCCCTAATCACTTCTTGCCAGAATTCGCCGAGGCGAAGGTTCTTTAAGACACTTTCCAGCGCATATTCGAAGGACTTCTCAAAGTGAGCGGGATGACTTTTTATTCTCTCATACAATACTTTCATAATATCGTGTACAATACGCCCGTAATCCACTCCACTCATATATTCGGTTGGCTCTTCAACGGGTTCTATCCCCAGGGTCTTTTCCACATAATATTGAAATGGGCATCTTGCGAATTTCTCCAGATCGGTAACATGAATTGATAGGGTCCTCTCAGTGGATGAGGAATCGGGAAAACTAACCGCCTTCCTTAAGCGAGGGGCTGATTTTTTGAGCCTCTCCCCATCTTCCTCACCGTAAATTATGTTTTTGGCAAATTTTTCCGGTTTCCTCACTTTAAATTTATCGTCCATAAAGGGTGTGGGAGCTACCAGGGCTTCATCCACTGTAAGTGGATAACTCAGGAATACTTTTCTCTTTGCCGATTTTATTAGTCTTTGATAATGAAGTTTCTTACGCTCTACAATGTTCTCAGGTGTGGGCAGAGACCACCTTTGTCTTAAACTATCAGGCAAGAGTATGTCCTGGTAATGTGTTCCGGGTAGATCCTCATCAGTAAGTCCCCCGAAGAAGAGTACTTCTGGATCGAGACCCCTTGTCTCAAGGTACCCAAGTATCTGGACCCCTTCAAATTCCTTCCCTTTACGAATATATTCACTATTTGCTGCGCTCATCTTGAGAATTTTTATGAATTTTTCCAGGGAAATTTTCCCCTTTTTTCCGGGCCACACTTTCTCGGCGGTCAATATCTCATCAAGGAGACATAAGAAACTCTTGAGTGCCTTATCATCCCTGTCCCCTAATTCACCTTTCTCTTCCTTGATCCTCTCCCTTATTCCCATCCAATCGAGGAGTTCCTTGAGCAGGCTTACGAATTCAGCCAGAGAATGTCTTGTTCTAAAATGGCCGAGTTTCTTGAAGATTTTCTTAATCTTAAGTTTTATGGACTCGATATCTTTCCTTGATAGTCGAGGGCTGTCTTTGTGGCTCCTCTTGTTTGCTAGCCAGTGCATATAGATGTTGAATCCATCTTCCCAGCTTCTTGCTCCTCTCACCACACCTGCCTTGAGAGAAATATGAGAAAGATGAGCAAAGTCTTCTTCGCTTATAAGTTTAAGATATGGGGAGCGGAGAGTGCCCAGGAACTTGTCCCTGGGGTATTCCCTGTAGATTGTCTCAAGCAGGCTAATGATCGCAGTTATGGGAGGAGCCGATTGAAGTGTGTAGCCGGGAGAGAGGCTAAACTGGATGCCGTATTTTTCAAATATCCTGGCAACATAGAGGCTACAATTTTCCATGGCAGGAAAAGTAACGAAGATCTTATTAAGAGGAATTTCCGGATGGACACATTTCAGGTCCTTTATCTTTCTTGCGATGCCTTCCAGTTCTTCCTCCCTTGTTTTGTAGGCGAAGCTTTCTATCTGGGGACTATCTTCTTTGAAGGGTTCTTTGATAATTTCGTAATCTTCCATAGTTTCTAGTTTTTCCTTAAAAATTCTGGGGATGCTGTAGATTTCTTCCTCGCCATCCCAGACTAAGGCAATGGTCTTTTCCGTCTTTTTGATAAGCTCTCTTATTAGCATCTCTTCCACAGAAGTGATATCATAGAAGCTATCTAAAATGAGTATTTTCTTGCAGGGGTCTTTTGATTTCCTCAGGGCGAGGAAAGCCCTCTTCATAATATCCTCCGGATCTAGGAGCCCGGCTTTCTTGAGCAATCTGGAATACGCGGAGTATAGATTAATGAGCTTGAGAGCTTTCTCCTGTACAGAGGAATTTCGGATAGTTTTAGTATCGAGTTTAAGCTGGGCAGAATTTCTATAGGGGCTATAGGTTTTTATCTCTTTTATAAATTTTGACACCTGGTTAACAAGACCGGTGGAAGGAACTCCAAAAGTACCAGGATTCTTTGCCATCAGCTTTTCTATGATGATATGCTTTGTGATATCGGCAAGGGGTATCCCGGCAAAATGGTAGGAAGATGCAAGTGTATTTAGAGTAAAAAAATCCGGTGGGATAATAGCGGGGGACCTTTCCAGGGCGAGTTTTTCAAATTTTCTTATGGAAAATCTTAGCTTTTTTGAGGTGGGGGTGATATAGAGAATCCTGCTGAAGTCGTTGGTTTTCCAGGTCCGAATAAGCTCTTTGAAGAGCTTACTTGTTCTTTCTTTTGCCCCGAAGCTTGCAACTCTGATTTCAATCATGGGGAGATTCTAGGGTAGAATCCCGGGATTTTCCATGATCTTCGAGACTCCTGCGGCCTTCCTTGAGCTCGTCTTTATATTGGGGAGCCAGAGCACCACCTGAGATAACCAGCTTAAAGGCGCTTTCTATTCGTATAGGTAAGGGTGTGGTATTTTTCTCCGGGATTAAGGCCAGGTACCCGGAGGTAGGATTGGGAGTGGTAGGGATAAAAACGCTGAGCATTTTCTCCGAAGCATCTTCCCCT
>SOJT01000176.1 GCA_004376485.1 Candidatus Aerophobota bacterium
GGAGGGGAAGAGTCCCGAGGTATTCTGGCCGGGGAAGGGAAAATTTAGTGAAAGGGGGATCATAATGTCTTTGAAAGGGAAGGTAGCCATAGTTACCGGAGGTGGTCAGGGAATTGGCAGGTGCATCGCTTTGCGATTGGCTAGCAAAAAGGCAAAAATTGCTATATTTGACATTAAGCAGGAATTAGCCCGGGCAGTGGCTGAAGAAATAGCCACAAATGGAGGTGAAGCCATATCTTTCCAGGTAGATGTGAGCAGTATGGAAGAGGTCAGACAGGCGGTCAATCAGACGATTGACAAATTTAGGCACATTGATATATTGGTCAACAATGCTGGAATCAATAAGGATAGGTTGTTCCTAAGAATGGAGGATGAGGACTGGAGCAGGGTTCTTCAAATTAACCTCACCGGAACCTTTAATTGCATGAAAGTGGTCCTAAGGCCGATGGTGAAAAACAGGTATGGTCGAATAGTCAATGTCTCTTCTGTAGTTGGAATAAGGGGCAACGTGGGACAGGCCAACTATGCTGCTTCTAAAGCTGGAATCATTGGTTTGACTAAGTCGGTAGCTCGAGAGGTAAGTAGATATGGGGTTACGGTTAACGCAGTTGCCCCCGGATTCATTGATACCCCTATGACCAGAAAATTAGGAGAGGAAAAGAGACAGGAGTTCATATCTCAAATCCCTATGGGGAGAGAGGGAACTCCTGAGGAGGTGGCAGATCTGGTTTCTTATCTGGTTCGAGATGAAGCCGCCTATATAACCGGGGAAATTGTGAGAATAGATGGGGGCCTGGCCATGTAAGGCGTCTCAGGAGGTCCAACCTAATTTAGAAAAAAAATTATCAAAGATGGCAAAGTCACTAAAAAGGAGGTCAAAGTATGACGAAGGACGAGATCTTGAAGAAAGTTAAAGAAATCACTAGTGAACAGCTTGGAGTAGATGAGACTCAGATTACCCTGGATGCAAAATTTGTGGATGATCTAGGAGCCGATTCCCTGGATACAGTAGAGCTTGTGATGGCCCTGGAAGAGGAATTTGACTTGGAGATCTCCGACGAAGATGCGGAAAAGCTGGTTAACGTGCAGAAAGCAGTAGATTATATTGAAGATCACCTGGAGGAATGAAGTCCGAGGGGCTTGCCCAAGGATATTTTATGTAGAAGGCGAAAGAGAATATGAGTCACCGAGTAGTAATTACCGGGATGGGTGTAGTGTCGCCCATTGGTATTGGAGTGAAACAGTTCACGGCTGCCCTTTTTGCCGGAGAAAATGGGGTGGATCGAATAACCCATTTTGACCCATCCTCCTACCGTTCTCAGATGGCCGGAGAGGCAAAAGACTTTGATCCTTCTCGATACTTTTCTTCCCGAGAAGCAAAACACATGGATAGATTTACTCAATTTGGAATGGTAGCAGCAGAAGAGGCCATCCAACAGGTAGGACTAGAGATTGAAAAGGAGGATCTTACTAAGATAGGGGTTTTGATTGGGTCCGGAGTGGGAGGACTTTGGACCATTGAAAAAGAAAAAACTGTCTTGATGGAAAGGGGTCCCCAGAGAGTAAGTCCTTTTCTGGTTCCTATGCTCATCACTGACATTACCTCTGCCCAGGTGGCTATCAAATATGGGTTTTCTGGTCCTAATTTTTCTATTTCTACTGCCTGTGCCACTGGTAATCATGCTATAGGAGAGGCTTTCAAGATTATACAGAGAGAAGATGCCCAGGTGATGATTGCTGGGGGATCCGAAGCCGCCATCACACCTCTAGGGCTGGCTGGCTTTTGCTCAATGCGGGCCTTGTCTACGAGGAATGGAGAGCCGGCGAAGGCATCCCGTCCATTTGATCGGGAAAGAGATGGATTTGTCATTGGAGAAGGGGCCGGAGTAGTGGTTCTGGAGGAGTTAGAGAGAGCCAGGAGAAGAGGGGCATGCATCTTGGGTGAAATCATAGGATTCGGGATGAGCGAAGATGCTTACCATATTACTCAACCCATCCAGGATGGGAGTGGTATTAGAAAAGCCATGGCCAATGCTCTGGCCGATGCAAGAATCTCTCCTGAAAAAGTAGATTATATCAATGCCCACGGTACCTCTACTCCTTTCAATGATAGGATAGAGACCCTGGCTATCAAAGCTCTCTTCAACAGCCACGCCTATAAAGTCCCCATTAGTTCCACCAAATCTATGACTGGTCATCTATTGGGAGCTACCGGTGGTGTAGAAATTATTGCCTGTGTGCTCTCTCTTAGGGAGGGGGTAATTCCGCCCACCATTAATTATGAGGTTCCTGATCCAGACTGTGATCTGGACTACGTCCCCAATCAAAGTCGAGAGACTAAAGTACACATTGCTCTTTCTGATTCCATGGGTTTCGGAGGGCATAATTCTGTTTTGATAGTTAAGAAATTTTGAGTTCGCATTTTTCCTATCGAGCCTTATTCCGTCGGCAAAGCTTACCTTCTTTTTGTCTCAAGCAAACTATAAAAGAGATTACTGAGTTCAGGTTCATGTCATGCAAATAACTTCCTTCCGAAAAAGAAAACTGGGGGAACTTCAGACCCGGTTGGGCACAAAATTCAAGAATCTCAACCTTCTTAATCAAGCCTTGACCCACTCATCATATATCCGATCAAAGGGGAAAAAGAGCCTCTTTGATTATGAAAGATTGGAATTCTTAGGTGATGCAGTTCTGGAACTGCTTACAGCAGAATATCTGTTTAGAGAGTACCCCCAGCTATCCGAGGGTGGACTTTCAAAGCTGCGATCCAGGTTGGTTTCTAAGGAATCTCTTTCTAACTACGCCCGAGAGATTGAGGTGGGGAAATATCTCTTGATCGCCAAGGATCAGGAGGGGATCCAATCCCAGGATACTTTGTTGGCAGACGCCTATGAGGCTATAATCGGGGCTGTTTACCTGGATGATGGTCTTCAGGTCAGCCGGCAGCTTATCCTGTCATTCCTGCTCTCGCAAAAAGGGAAAATGCAAGAGATAAATGATTTTAAATCATACCTGCAGGAGTATGTTCAGTCGAAACATAAATCTCTTCCGCGCTATAAAATGATCCAGGAAACTGGACCGGACCATCAAAAAAAATTCAAGGTAGAAGTTCAGATTAAAGGAAAAGTTATGGGTAAAGGATGGGGATTCACTAAGAAAAAAGCGGAGATAATGGCGGCTCGATTTGCCTGGAAGAGGATAAAAACTGCTGAAGGACGCCGTCAGAAAAAAGGATGATAGATGGAGGGTGGGTTTGTTGATGATTGGTGCTTCAGGGTTGAGAGGAATAGTGGGAGAGGATCTTAATCCCGAACTGGTAGCTAAGTTCTCAGCCGCTTTTGGTCAGTTTTTAGGAAATGGTCTGGTGGTAGTTGGTTCGGACACTCGACCCTCAAATCAAATGTATAGGTACGCTGTTTTCGCAGGTCTCCTTTCTAGCGGATGTGAAGTGGTGGATTTAGGCATCTGCCCGACTCCCTCTCTTCAGCTCATGGTAAGAAACCTTGAAGCAAAGGGAGGAATTGCTATCACCGGGAGTCATAATCCATCGGAGTGGAATGCCTTAAAATTTGTCCGTCCTGATGGTCTATTTCTCTACCCGGAAGAAATTCGCCAGGTTGTGCGAATCACCGAGAGCAAGATAAAAAGGGTAAGTTGGGACCGTATAGGGAAAGTTCGGCGGGATGATTCGGCCATAGAGAATCATTTGAAGAAGATTCTCTCTCTGGTGGATCAGCAAGAAATTCAGACTCGCCATTTTAAGGTAGTTATCGATGGTTGTAACGGAGCCGGAGCTCTTATCACTCCCGGACTTCTTCAAAAACTAGGATGTGAGGTGATCGAGGTTAACTGTGAGCCTCATGGTTACTTTGCCCATCCACCCGAACCCATCCCTTCCAATTTAAGAGAGCTTTCTCAAATAGTTAAGTCCGAGGGGGCGGACTTGGGCTTTTCTCACGATGCCGATGCAGATAGGGTAGGCTTGGTTACTGAAAAAGGAGATATCCTGCCAGAGGATTATGTTCTTCTTTTGGTTGCTAAATTTGTCCTCAGCAAGAGAAAGGGACTGGTAGTTACCAATCTTTCTACTACCCAGGCTCTGGATGATTTAGCCGCTGATTTTGACTCTCGGGTGAGAAGAACAAAGGTGGGAGATATCTATGTGGCTCGATGTATGAGAAAAGAGAAAGCAGTGATAGGAGGGGAAGGAAACGGAGGGGTAATCGTTCCTGAGGTTCATTATGCTCGGGACGGAATTGCCGCTGTGGCACTCATTCTGAATTACCTAAGTGAAACTGGATCATCTCTTTCCTTATTGGCTAGATCTCTCCCCCGCTACTATATGGTGAAAAGGAAAGTCAAGGTCACCCCAGGAAGATTTCCTCCCCCTCGGGAGTACCTCAAGGAGCAATTCAGAGGGGCAAGGTTTAGTTTCCTGGATGGGGTCAAAATTATCTTGAAGGAAGGATGGATTCACGTCAGACCTTCAGGCACGGAGCCAGTGGTACGGATCATTAGTGAAGCCAGAACAAGGGAGGAGGCAGAGAGTCTCTCCCGTATGGGGATGGAGAAGGTTCTCAAAGTTAGCCTGGAAAACTAAGGAAGGGATGAGAAGATTCCTATGATCTGTCTTTTTGAGGATAGAAAAGTGGTTAATTTCTACCCCCTTACTCTGACCCGACCCATTTATGAGCTTCGGTGCGGGGTGATGAGCCTACAGGAGAAGATTCATACCAGATTTTCCCAGTCTCTATTTTTTCACTGCCGGGATTATCTTACCCGGACTTTAGCCCAAAGAGTGGGGAAAGACAGAGTGAATCAATGGGAGAAAATGGTCAGGAGCGATCTTCTTTTGATTAATGGAAGAGTCTTGTTGTCCGGTGATGAAATTCCATTGGAGGGTGAGGAGGAGGTAGGAATTCAGGGTGAAGACATCGTTTATGCTCGACTTAGAAAGAAAACCATGGCCAGTTTTTCTAAAGGCTCACTCCGGGATATAGAGGCTTTTTTAACTGAGGTCATGCGAAAGATAAGGTTGAGGCAAGTCGAGGCTAAACTGGTAGAATTTCCCTGGGATTTAGTAGATGGCAACAGGGAAATGATTAGAAAAGATTTTGAGATAAAAAATAGGAGGGGTATAGAGGGCAAAGTGGACAGGAATGCTCATTTGATTAATCCGGGTCTTATTTACATAGAAAGGGGAACTACGGTTGAAGCAGGAGTAGTAATGGATGCCACCCAAGGACCTATCTATATAGAGGAAGGAGTTAGAATACGTCCTCCCACCATTGTAGATGGACCATCTTATATTGGCAGAGGAACTACAATTGATGGAGCTAAAATTCGTGGAGGCTGCAGCATCGGCCCGGTTTGTCGAATAGCCGGAGAAATTGAGGAATCTATTATCCACGGTTTTACTAATAAGCATCACGAAGGATTTATCGGCCACTCCTATATAGGAGAGTGGGTAAATTTAGGAGCTCTAACCACTACCAGCAATCTCAAGAGCACTTATGGAACGGTGAAGGTATGCTTGAGCGGCAAGAAAATAGATACAGGAAAGATGAAGGTGGGCTCATTCATAGGAGATCATACCAAGACAGGGATTGGAACTCTCCTGGACACGGGCTGCGTTATGGGAGTTGCAGTTAACCTTTTTGGAGGTGGCCGTACGCCCAGGTTTATCCCTTCCTTTAGCTGGGGAGGAGGGAGTGAATTTAAGGAAAATAGATTGGATAAGGTGCTTGAGGTAGCCAGGATAGTTATGGAGCGTCGGGGTATCCAGCAGACCCCCTCTGAGAGGGATCTTCTCAAAAAGGTTTACCAGCTGACCCTTAAAGAGAGAAAAAGTGCTAAAGTCGAGCTCTGATGAGGAAGGTGAGGAGCAACACCCAGAGAGA
>SOJT01000140.1 GCA_004376485.1 Candidatus Aerophobota bacterium
AAGATAAAGCTATTACGGCTAGGAGCCTCACTAAATTCTACGGAGATCTTCTGGCGGTGGATCACATAGATTTCAGCGTCGAAAAAGGGGAAATTTTTGGTTTTCTAGGTCCCAATGGAGCAGGCAAGACCACCACCATCCGCATGCTCACCGGGCTTCTTCAACCCGATGAGGGAGAGGCGACGATTTTAGGGATAGACATCGTTCATTCGTCCATTATGGCTAAACGACTCATGGGAGTGGTCCCGGAGGTTTGTAATGTATATGTTGATCTTTCTGCCTGGAATAATCTCATGCTTATGGGAAAACTTTACTCTGTCCCCGCACGGGAAAGGAAGAAAAGAAGCAAGGAGCTTCTTGAGAAATTCGGCCTATCTGAGCGAAAAGATGAGAAAACTCGAAGATTCTCCCGAGGTATGAAACAGAGACTCATTCTAGCTATGTCCTTAGTTCATCGACCTAGTATTCTTTTTTTGGATGAGCCCACTTCCGGGCTGGATGTCCAGAGTAGCCGTATGATAAGACAGATAATTGCAGAGCTGAAGCGTGAGGGATGCACCGTCTTTCTTACCACTCACAACATTGGAGAAGCTAATTTAATGTGCGATCGGGTAGCCATTATCAACCAGGGGAAGATTGTGGCTACAGATACCCCGGAAAAGCTCAAGAATACCATTCAGAAAACTCAATCCGTGGAGGTAGTTTTTGATAATCCTCCTTCCAGGACAGACTGGCTGAAAAACATCCCCGAGGTTGATGAGTTACAGCAACTGGGAGATAAATTCCGTCTTTATACCTCAGACACCGATGTTGTAATTCACAGACTGGCGGAGTACAGTAAGAAAAATAACCTTCACTTCGTCTCCTTGAATACTCTGGGTCCGAGTCTCGAGGATGTGTTTGTGAAATTTACCCAGAACGCAGAGGTACCATCATGACAAAGAAGCCTAAGTTCTCAGCGTGGCTTTCCTCCTTGAGAAGCTCGCTGGTAGTAGCGGAGAAGAATGCTCGTATTTACTATGCCAAGCCACCCGTCCTCATTTTTGGTGTTCTCTTTCCCCTGTTTCTCTTTCTAGCTTTCGCTCTGGGAAGAGAGATCCCCGCCCAGGTGCTTATTCCCGGGCTGGTGGCCATGACCCTCTTTTTTACTTCCTCCTCAGTTGCTCCCCTAATCACACCCTGGGAGAGGAATGCCCGGACCTATGAAAGACTTCTCACCACCCCCCTATCTTTACCTTCCCTTCTTCTCGGAGATGTCCTGGCGGGATTAGTGTTTGGGACAACAATATCTGTGGTTCCCTTATTTATGGGGTTCATTTTCTTTAGGACCGGAATAGTTCATCCCTTGGTTCTTGCGGTAGATATGCTCCTCGGTTCTTTGTGTTTTGCATGTTTAGGGGTTCTTTTGTCCTCTCCTGCTACCGAAGCTCCCTCTCAAGTAATGATGCTCTCTGCCCTGGTAAGGTTCCCTCTCATCTTTATCAGCGGAATTTTCATTCCTCTGGGCGAGCTTCCTGTCTGGGGAAAAGTGATAGCTCCCATATCTCCTCTTACCTATGCCGCTGATCTTGTGAAATATAGCCTCTACGGGAGAAGTTTTTACCCCCCTCCTTTAAA
>SOJT01000196.1 GCA_004376485.1 Candidatus Aerophobota bacterium
AATTTTAAAAACCAATCCATATGGTTTATCCCTGCACAGAGATAATCTATATTCTGCTTATCCACCCCGACATAACGAGATATCAAATCTAGGGTAGTTTGCACCCCATGGCAGAGTCCAATAAAATTGATATTGCTTGCTTCTCCCAAAGCCCAACAAACCATAGCCATTGGATTGGTATAGTTTAAAAGGAGAGCATTTGGACATAGCTCTTCCATATCATGAGCAATATCAATCATCACCGGAATAGTCCTCAGGGCTCTAAAGACTCCCCCCGGCCCCATGGTGTCTCCGATACATTGGTCAACGCCATATCTCATAGGGATCTCATAGTCTTTCTGAAATGCCTCCATTCCACCTACCTGAATCATATTGATAATATAATCTGCATCTTTGAGAGCCTCTCGTCTGTCCAATGTGGTTATGATTTTTGTGGGGAGGTTATTCTCTTTGACTACCTTTCTGGCAAATCCCTCGATTTTGTCGAGTTTACCATTCCGATTGGTACGATTCATTAAGACAATGGTGCTCTTTTTTAGAGCTTCGGTAGCCATAATATCCATCATTAAGGTTTTACAAAAAACAACACTTCCTGCTCCAATCATAGCTATTTTGGCCATTATCTTGCCTCCCTGGTATTATCTCTTCACTATTTTCTACTCAAATTTTGGAAAAGATTAATCCCTCTTCTTCCGGAGCAACTCTATCCAGCCAGCTGTTTCCATTGATGTCACCAAAACCAAGGCCACCTCCGCTCGGCTTATCCTGATATACTCTTACGCTTCTTCTCTTTTCGATAGCCTCCAAGACGTCTATGCATACCTCCTATATTCCTCCTCGATACAGAGTGTTTGGTTCTAGATCTAAATCCCCTACTCTTCTTACCGTACCTTCTCTCTTAGAACTTTGCCTGCGCTGAACCTAGGTACCTTTTTTGCCGGTATCTGAATACTCTGTCTTGTTTGAGGATTTACCCCTCTTCTTGCTTTCCTACTTCTAACTCGAAAAGTTCCGAAACCAACTAGGGTGACCTTTTCTCCCGCGGCAAGAGTATCCCCAATTGTCCTAATAATAGCATCAACCACCTTTTGAGTCTCTCTCTTGCTCAATCCTACTTCACCACTTACCTCATTTACCAGTTCTGCTTTGTTCACTGTCTTCCTCCTTGTTTTTGATATTTTGCCTCTCTAGGACTATTCCCTTTCTTGGATCAAGCTTTATCCTTGCCCCACAATCACATTCAACGACACTGCCAAATTGAAATAGAGTTACGTCATATTGGTGCTTGCATTTGGGACAGATGATAGCCATTTTCTACTTTAAGAGACCTTGCTGCTACAGGATCTCTTTTAGTTTTCATTTTCCTTTTTCTCTGAAACTTCCATCCTTTGAAGAAACCGATTCTCTGGGTTTACTGATGAACAGCTCTTCACTTTTTCCTCAATTCCTTCCTCACCCAGAGAACTAGGAAAATCTCTGTTGTCACTCTTCATTTCCTTCTTATTCGCTGTTTTCATCTTAGCTCAAAAGATGTCCTTGTCAACGAACTTTCTCACCTCGGTCTGAAATATTCAAAGCAAGCCTACTCTAACTGCCTAACAAGCAAG
>SOJT01000153.1 GCA_004376485.1 Candidatus Aerophobota bacterium
GCCGCTCAGCAGCCAACCCATGGGCACACTCGTGTATGATTATGGAAAAGAGAAGTACAACCAGGGAAAATAGTAGCACAATGATCTTCATTTTTTCTCCTCGGGGGGAAATTTTTCCTTGATATAGTTAATTTCTTCCTTTTTGTTCTTTACCACGCCATCTAATTTTGCTCTTCTCACCTCCTCCAGAATCTGGCTAAATCGGGGGGAGGGCTTATATCCCATATTCTTGAGATCTTCCCCATCCACCTCTATTTCTACTAGCCTCAAGCGGGTCAGATAGAGAAGTATTCGCTTTTTTACCAGCTTATCCTGAGCCTTAGCCATAGTGAACAGGAGAGCCTCCTGGGGGACAGATCTGAGAAGAGAGTGGATAAAACTAGACTTAAGAGGCCCAGGACTCCTCAAGGATTTTATTAGTCTTTCGGCCTCGAGTCTCCCACTAATGATGGCATTTTGATCCTCACGGGTAAATTTATATCGCCCACAGAAATCTCTCACTTCCTCCTCGTCTAAACCCTCCAGGAGAAGAAGGAGTCTAATCAGCCACCTCTTTGATTTCTCCTTGGAGAGAACCTCAAAGTGAGCAAAGACATCTACCAGATAGTTCAATTCCTTTTCCTTTTGGGGGGTGAGTTCGATCTTAGGATAAATAGCCTTAAGAATACGGAAATCCTGGAGTCTGTGAATGGTTTTCTCCGGTTCATCTTCCTTCAGGATTTGAACGAGTTCCTCGCGAATTCTTTCTCGACTCAGCCGATGGAAGACTTCCCCTTTAAGGACATCCTGAATCAACTTCTCACTCTCTTTATCTATCTGGAAGTCGTACCTTTGCTCGAATCTTATGGCTCGAAAAATCCTGGTAGGGTCCTCAATGAAGCTGCGAGGATGTAGAACCCTGACCTTTCTTCGCCTGAGATCTTCTTGCCCCCCGAAAAAATCGATCAGAAGGCCAAAACTCGAAGGGCTAATATCGATAGCCATAGTATTTACAGTGAAGTCCCGACGGGCCAGATCCTCCGAGAGAGGGGCGGGTTTTACCTGAGGCAAAGCCGCAGGAAAAGGATAGAATTCGCTGCGGGAAGTGGCCACGTCGAGTTTAAAACCATGGGGAAGAATGATGGTGGCGGTACCAAATCCCCGATGCCTCTTGAGCTCTCCCTTGAGCTGCCTGGCCAGCTCTGTAGCAAATTCAATGCCGTCTCCTTCAATGACCAGGTCCACATCCAGATTTTCTATTCCCAGCAAAAGATCTCGTACGAATCCGCCCACGATGAAAGCCCTGAAGCCCATTCTTTGCGCTACCCTACCCCCTTGCTCTAAAACTTTTTGGATTCTCTTAGGAATCTTCCTCTCCAGAAGGTTTCTCACTACAGAAAATCGAGGCTCTCCCCATCCAGGGAACTCCCTTTCAGAGAAGCTGGATTCAGAATGCCTAAAACCTTGAGCGTTCTTATGAAAGGCATGCAGAAGATCCGGTCCTTTGAGAATCCCCACCAGCTTTCCATTATCTAGAACCAGCAAGGTCCTGGCTTCTTCATCCATCATAATTTCCTGAGCCTTCTTCAGGGAAAGGTGGGGAGAAACAGTGAAGACTTTAGGAGAGAGGTAACTCTTCAGAGGAGCCCTACCAGAATTGTGAGCCATAACATGGTCTACTTTCTCCCGGGAGATAATTCCCAGCACTTTTCCTTTCTCCAGCACGGGAAAAGTGGATATCCCGTATTTTATCATTAAATCTTTAGCTTCTTTGAGGGAAGTCCGGGGAGAGACAAATCTCACCGGAAAACTCATAACATCCCTCACCGTCTGTCGAGGCTTTATCTTTTCTTTGAGAAGGCCGTGCAGCCTCTCCTCCACCTCTTTGATGTTTTGCTCCTTAATCAAGGCAGAGGCAGCAAAATTATGACCCCCTCCTCCCAGAGGCGAAAGGATTTCACTGACATTGACGGACAAAGTTCGACTGCGAGCGATGATATAAATTCTCTCCTTAGCCTTAATTAGAGCAAAGACAACCTCCAGATTCTTAAGATCAATGAACTTATGAAGAGGAAGGGAAAGACCGCCCACGAATTCATCCACCTCGGTAACAATGATGATGACCTCTACTCCGTTGATGATTCGTATCTTAGCTCTCTCTATGAAGTCGTTGAAAAGAGCCATTTGTCTTTCCGTCAGGGACCTATTCAAGAAACTGGAGATGAGCTCGAGGCTTGCCCCTTGAGAAAGTAAGAAACCCGCTGCCTCCAGATCCAGAGGAGTAGTAGAGGCAAAACTCAAGGAACCCGTGTCCTCATAAATACCTAAAATAAGGAGGGTTGCCTCAACGGGAGTGATAGGAATTTTTTTCTCCCTGAGAAGCTCTGTGAGGATACTGGTGGTTGCTCCCACCTCCTGGCAGAGCTCTCTATCCCCCTGAATATCATTAGGATGGGGGGGATGATGATCATAGATGTGAACCTTCACCCCCTCCCTTCCCACAAGCTCACGGAAAGGACCTATGCGATTAACCCAGCGGGTATCCACCAAAATGAGCTGAGTTACGTTGGCCAGTTTAATCTCCTCGGCCGGCAAATGGGGAATGATCTTTCCGTAGATGGCCATAAACTGCTTAACCTCGCTGGAAATGGGGGTGGGAAGACATATCTTAGCCTCAGGATAAAGTTTCTTGGCCGCCACCAAAGAGGCTAGAGCATCAAAATCCATGCCCGCATGGGTAGTAATTACTTTCAAGAGCTCACTTTACTCTTTGCATCCGCCTTTTCAGGCCCGTGGATGATATTTTTTATAAACGCGTCTTAAGCGCTCACTGGTTACATGGGTATAGATCTGGGTGCTAGAAATATTGGCATGACCTAACATCTCCTGAATGAAACGAAGGTCAGCATCTCTGGATAAGAGATGGGTAGCAAAGGAGTGCCTGAGAGTATGGGGAAAGATGGGTTTGTTTATCCCTGCATCTTTAGCCCATTTCTTAATAATTTTCCAGCCGGCCTGCCGGGAAAGCCTCCTCCCATATCTATTCCAGAATAAGGCTACTTTACCCCTCGGCTGGCCTCCTCTTTCCCTCAAATAAGTCTTGACCCACTGGCAGGCAACTCTTCCCAGGGGAACCATACGCTCCTTAGCCCCCTTACCCATTACCCGGACCCAGCCTCCCCTCAGGTTAAGATCGCTAATGTCAAGATTAACCATCTCCGAGATCCGCAGGCCCCCCCCATATAAAACTTCCAGGATAGCCTTATCCCGCAGGTCCAAAAGACTCTGGGTGGGCGGAGCACCCAAAAGGTCGCTTATTTCCTTCTCAGAAAGATGAGAGGGGAGTTTTCTTCCCAGGCGCGGAGAGCTTATTCCCTCCAGAGGAGATCTATCAACCTTACCCTCCAGATGGAGAAATTTGTAAAACATTCTTACGGTAGAGAGTTTCCGAGTGATAGAAGAGGGCTCATACCCTTTTTCTCTGAGGGTTCTTAAGAATCTGCCAATTTGAGCGGAGTCTATCTTGAGGACATCGTTCTGATTCCAGGAGAAGAACTGAGAAAGATCCCTTCTATAAGCTCCTATGGTATGAGGAGAAAGTCCCCTTTCTACCTGAAGATAATCTAAAAAGGAGCTAGCCAGACGATGAGACAAAATGACATCCCCTCCTCAAGGCCTCTTCATTCAAAGATAAAAGATCCCTCTTGGATTTAGAGATGACCTCTTCCAGAGAGAGAACCAGGCTCTCAACAGACACTATCCCTGATTTTTTGATCCAGGCTCCCAAAATTACCATGTTAGCTATGCGCGGGCTTCCTATCTCTTCAGCAATTTCATTGGCCGGGATCCTAATAACCTCTACATCCTCCCGGGCCGGGTTATCAGAGACCAAAGATGAGTTAATAACACCCCTTCCTCCTGAACTAATTCTGGGAAAAAACTTCGAATAGGAGGGATGGCTCATCATAATAGCATTCTTAGGATTAGAGATAATGGGAGAAGAAATAGGACTGTCAGAAACGACCACCATACAATTAGCGGTGCCCCCACGCATCTCCGCTCCATAGGAAGGGAAATAAGTTACCTCCTTACCTTCCCTCAATCCCGCATAGGATAAGAGTTTTCCAGCGAAGATGATTCCCTGTCCCCCAAAACCGGCGATTATTAGATCTTCATACATGATCTTGAAGGATCTTGAAGCTTCAAATGGCCTCCTGGGCCATCTTCACTCCCTGATCCATGATTTTCTTGAGCTCTGCCTCACCTGGGGCCTCAGCATAAACCCTCACCTTGGGTTCTGTGCCCGAGGGGCGGATGAGAAGCCAGCTTTTATCATCCATAACGAATTTTATCCCATCCAGGGTTTTTACCTCTCTCACCGGCACCCCTCCCAGGGAAGAAGGGGAAGATAAAGAGAGAGTTCTTATCATCTTCTCCTTATCTACCGCTGACTTCTCAAAATCTACTCTCTTAAAGAAAGAAGCTCCAAATCTAGCCTCCATTTCCTTAAGGATCCGGGAAAGGGGCTTTTGCAAACGGGTGAGCATCTCTACAAAAAGGAGACAGGAAAGGATACCGTCCCTTTCCATGAGATGCCCTCTGTAACCATACCCGCCACTCTCCTCCCCTCCTAAGAGAATATCCTTTTCCAACATCTTATCACACACATATTTAAATCCCACCGGAACCTCATACAGAGAAAGACCAAAATTCTCCGCTATCCTCTCCGGCTGATAGCCCAGAGATACGGTCTTAGCCACTCCTCCCCTCAGGCCTCTTCCCTCTACTAGATAAAGAAGGAGGAGGGAGAAAACCTGATGGGGAGTGAGGTACTCTCCCTTATCGCTCACCACCCCTGCCCTATCAGCATCCCCATCGGTAGCCAGTCCCAGATCCGCTTTTTCCTCTTTGACTTTAATTTTCAGAGCTTCCAGGTTCTTCTCAATGGGCTCCGGGGCTAGTCCCCCGAAGCCGGGATTATATTTGGGGTGAATAGTAAGGACCTGGCAGCGGGATGGGGCGAGAATCTTTTCTATGAGGCCATCACCCACTCCGAACATAGGATCATGGATAACTTTGAGACGAGATTTTTCTATGAGATCCTGATCCAGGAAAGATCTAACTTTTTTCAGATAACCTTCAATAATATCTTTTCTCTTCAAGAGGCCCTTCTTCTCAGCCTCTTCCAGAGGTACTCTCTTAATCTCCCTTTTATCCAAGAGAGCCTCTATCTGGCGGGTCACCTCGGGAGGAGCTGATCCTCCAAAGGACTCCCTGATCTTTATCCCGTTGAACTTAGGCGGATTATGAGAGGCGCTTACCATAACCCCTCCCGCTAGTTTCTCGCTCTGAATGGCAAAAGAAATACACTGGGTGGGAAGGTCTTCGGCGGAAAGAATAACAGGAAGATCGTTCGCAGTCAGAACCTCAGCTACCACCTCTGCAAATTCCCGGGAAAGGAAGCGAGTATCGTATCCTACCACCAACTTCTTTTCTCCTTCCTTTCCTTTGTAATAATCAGCTACGGCCTGAGCTACCCTGGCTACGTTGGCAAAGGTGAAATCCTGGGCAATTACCGCCCTCCATCCATCAGTGCCAAACTTTATTTCTCCCATCCTTTTTCCTCATAGAAGCTCTTCAAGAACTCAAAGCCTGAGTTATGTTACAATATCAAACTTCGATGTCAAGAAATATTTCAGGTCCCTCGATACTAGGAGACAGGATAGCTCCTGAAGAAGGTTTTTGGTTGACCAGTTCAGAGTTTGATGATATCATGATTCATTGAGGA
>SOJT01000041.1 GCA_004376485.1 Candidatus Aerophobota bacterium
ATTACATCTTAGGTCTTGGTATAGTGGGGCAGGGTTATGGGGAATTCATAAAGATGAGATAGGAGAGGAAAATGAGCCAGTATGGGAAAAGACACGTATCCAATCGAAAGCGGGTTGGTTATTTACATAAATCGGCGAAGGTTATTAAACGAAGAAGGAGTAAAGGAAGAAAAAAAATTGCCTAATGAGTATTTCTGGATTTGATGAGATAAATCTTCAAAGGAGTTGAAAAATGCCTCTAGGTCCCGAGGTTCCCTTTTATCTTTTGGCCTTATCCTGGGTTACCAGAATGGTGGTGATGTCTTTGATATGTACTTTTTTGGGTTGGCTGGGAATAAGGATTCTTGATGCCCTTACTCCCAGAATCCATCAAAGAGAGAAGATCGGGGAAGATCCTGTTTCTATCGGGTTATTTATTGCTGGATTCATCATCTTTGTTGGTCTGATCATTCATGGTTCTTCTACCGCTCCCTTGATTATTGGTACCCCCCTTATGAGGAGCCTGGTAGACTTTCGAAGGCTGGCACTAATGACTGTAGGTTTCCTGGTCAGCCTGTTTCTGGGAATAGTTTTGTTCAACATTCTTAACTGGGTTACCCCGAAGATTCCTTTTTTGAAAATCAAGGATAGCTCTTTAGCTATCGGTATTTATGTATTTGGTTATCTCATTTTTCTGGGGATCATTCTTCATGCCGCTTTAACTATGTCCCTTTGAGGGAAAATGAAGAATAAACTAGGTCTTCTCGGTCTCTTTTGTCTCATTTTTTGTGCTATCTCGTCTGCTGCAGTTTGTCAACCCTTCTACAAAAGCAGGGCTGAAATCTACGACTCCTGGCACATTTGTAGAACGAGACCGCAGGGAATAGATGGGTATTTCCAACTGAGTGAAGATAAGTTTCATCCTCTCATTGTCTTCGAGAGTTTAGGAAGGAATGCCGATATTGCCTATAAATTAGGAGAAGAGTTTAGAGCTAGATACCCTGATTCTTACCAGAGGGCAGAGGCAATTTATAACTTCGTGAGAGATCGAGTCCGCTACACCCACGATCGAGATCAATTTGGATACGCTGAGTTTGCTCAGAATGCCGATGAACTGGTGCAGGAAATTAATAAGGGAGAGGCACGGGGAGACTGTGAGGATTATGCTGTTTTGCTGACTACCATGTTTAAGGCCGCCGGCTACAGGACAGCTATTGTCCTTATCCCCGGTCATGCGGCGGCGCTTGTTTTCCTCCCCGGGTACCCAAAAGCCAGAACTTTCTTGACTTTTAGTCAGGAATCGGGCTGGATTTGGGCCGAGGCCACGGGAAGGAGGAATCCTCTGGGCTGGGTGCCCCAAAAAGCCTTACAAGGCCAAGCTATTGCCTTTGAAATTGGAAGGGCCGAGGAACTGGTCCGGAAACCCTTCCCCAAAGGTGAAATTACCGAGATCCAAAGAAAGCGACGCATTATCAGCATTTCGCCTTTCTTTTTCATTATATTTATTATGTGGATAATCCCCATGATTTCGAGGATATTTCTGGTTAGCTTCCTCAGGAGAGGACATTAAAGACAATTTTCCAGGGGCTTCTTTATCCAGCCAATGCTTTCTTTAC
>SOJT01000072.1 GCA_004376485.1 Candidatus Aerophobota bacterium
GAAGTAAGGAGCTGAACCGAGTCTGGACACAAGACAATACATCACTCATCAGATCACAAGCACAGATCATTTTTATCTCTCTTTCTAGAGAGGATCCCACAATTAAGTCTGCCTTGAGAATCTCCTTTATCTTTGCCAGATTCATTAAACTTCCTTACTACTCTACCAATACAGCCTTGAATTTACATACTTCAAGACAAACCCCGCATTTGATGCATTTCTCCTGATCCAAGTGGACCGGTTCTTTTCTTTTTCCGCTGATAGCACTACTAGGGCAATTTTTGACACATAGAAGGCAACCAGTACACTCTTCTCTGTCTATCAGATACTGGATTAATTCCCGACACACTCCCCCAGGACACTTTTGCTCTCTGATGTGGGACTGATATTCATTTTCAAAATAGCGAATGGTGCTTAAAACCGGATTGGCTGCAGTCCCTCCTAGAGCACACATGGAGCCATCTTTAATTGCGGTACCCAACTCTTGCAGCAACTCGACATCGTCTTCTTTTCCTTTTCCCTCGCAGATTCCGGTCAGGATCTGATACATCGATTCAAGCCCCTCCCGACAGGAAGTACACTTACCGCAAGATTCACCTCTGAGAAAATCGACAAAATAACGGGCCACATCTACCATACAGGTATCTTCGTCCATAACGATCATTCCACCTGAACCCATAATGGAACCGACTTCGGTTAATTTCTCATAATCTATCGGTAAATCCAACAATTTCTCAGGAATGCATCCGCCCGATGGTCCTCCGGTCTGCACTGCTTTGAATTTCTTATCTTCCAGGATACCACCACCAATATCATAAATAATCTTACGCAGAGTAATGCCCATAGGAACCTCTATCAATCCGGTATTCTTCACTTTCCCCACCAGTGAAAATACCTTAGTTCCCTTACTGGTATCTGTTCCGAGCTGCGAATACCAGCTAGCTCCCCGATTAATTATCTCAGGAACGTTGGCCCAGGTCTCTACGTTGTTAATATTGGTAGGCTTACCCCACAGGCCGGATTGAGCAGGAAAGGGGGGTCTCATTCGAGGCTCGGGTGGCCTTCCTTCTAAAGAAGCAATGAGAGAGGTTTCCTCACCACAGACAAATGCTCCTGCGCCTTGGTGCACACTAACTTCAAACTCAAATCCAGTACCTAGAATATCCTCACCCAGTAAACCGTATTCTCTGGCATCTGTGATAGCTTTTTTCATTCTTTCTACTGCTATAGGGTACTCACTTCTTATGTATATATAACCGTGCTGAGCTCCAATAGCCCTGGCTCCGATGGTCATACCCTCCAGAACTGAGTGGGGATCAGATTCAACGATACTGCGGTCCATAAAGGCACCCGGATCACCTTCATCAGCATTGCAGATTATATACTTTTCTTCTCCTTTAGCCCGAGCAGCAAATTCCCATTTTTTCCCAGTAGGGAAACCAGCTCCTCCTCTCCCCCTCAAGCCAGAATCCTTGATTTCTTTAATTATAGTTTCTGGAGTCATTGAAGTAAGGGCTCTAGCCAGGGCACTGTATCCGTTTCGGGCAATATATTCATCTATTTTTTCAGGATCTATAAGTCCCCGATTTCTTAGA
>SOJT01000021.1 GCA_004376485.1 Candidatus Aerophobota bacterium
TTTCTCTCTCAAATTGGCTAAAAAAGCAGGGGGAGATAGAGGAAATGCTGGCCTATCAGGAAGGTGCACGGGATCCTTTTCATCTTTCGCTCAAAACAAAAGAGGAAACAAAAGAGGAAATAAAAGAGAGCCTGCCGCTCCAGCCTCCCAAATTAGTACTGAAAGGGATTGCCTGGGATGAAACTAAGCCGCTGGCCTTAATCAATGGCCTGCTGGCCAAAGAGGGCGACACTATTCAGGGAGCTAGAATAGTGAAGATAGACTTTGAGCGGGTAGTCATCCGGTATCGCTCTAAGGAATTTGTCATTGAGCTAATAGAATGGAAGGGGGAAAAGAGTTCTGAAATATAGGATTTTTTTCTCTCTAGGAAGAGTACTCAGTGGCTGAGTAAAAAATAAGAGATAAGGAGATGCAAATGTTAGAGTCTAAAAGAGATACAGAAAGAACTCAATGGTGTAGAATTAACAAAATGGCGCTCTGCCTGGTGGCGGTAATTATAACTTTTGCCGCTTTGGGAATCGCTGCCCAACAAGAAGCCGCCGCAACTGCTTCAGTATCTGGTGAGGAGGTTATTTCTCTAAATGTAACCCAGATGGACCTTCAGGATGTGCTGAGACTAATCGCTGAGAAAGCCGATTTGAACATCATAATAAGTAAAGAAGTAGCCGGCACAGTTACTCTGCGTCTTAAGAATGTAGGTCTCTGGGAAGCACTGGGAGCCATCTTAGAATCCAACGGGTTTACCTATCGAGAAGAAAAAGGAATTATTCGAGTGCTTAAGTTGGAGGAGATCATTGAGGAGAAGCCAATGCTGACAACTGAGATCATCCTCTTGAAATATGCAAAGGCAGAAGAGATGAAGAAAGCCTCTCAGCACCTTCTCTCGCCTTCAGGAACTATGGAGATAGATATTCGGAGCAACGTCCTGGTCATTACGGATACTTCCCAGAATATTGAGAAAATTGGTCAGTTAGTAACCAAACTGGACACCGGAATCCCGCTCTTTAATCTAATGGGAATTCTATCTGCTTCTGATCATTCCCTGGCTATGATCAATAAGAGAATCTTGAAAGTAGGGGAGAGAATAGACGATTTCACAGTTAGCGAAATTGGGGAGAATAGTGTTACTCTAAAAAAAGGGGAACAAGTCATTACCCTGACATTGAGGGAGGAATTAAGTGCTGTGGAAAAATAAATCGTCCCTTGGGATTGTTGTAATTTTGCTCCTTATGCTGAGTTTGCTATTAGGACAAGTAGTAGCAGTCCAGGCAGCTTTAGAGAAAACTCCCCTTCTTATTTCCTTGGATGTAAGAGAGATGGATCTTCAGGATGTGCTGAGACTAATCGCTGAGAAAGCCAACGTCAACATTATTCTCAGTAGGGGAGTGGCCGAGACCGATGTGATAGTTACCCTGCGTCTTAAGAATGTGGACCTCTGGCAAGCACTGGAGGCTGTTTTAGAAGTGAGCGGCTTCACCTATCGAGAGGAAAACGAAATTATCCGGGTGGGTAAGCGAGAGGAACTGCTTGAAGATAAACTACCTCTGGTGACCGAGATTATTCTCTTAAAATACGCTAAGGC
>SOJT01000045.1 GCA_004376485.1 Candidatus Aerophobota bacterium
CACTCACCGGAGCATAAATGTCAAAAGCTGCCTTCACTGACTCAATAACTGCAAACTCTTTTCCCGGCTCAAGAGGAGCCCCCACCTGTGGCAATTCGACAAAAACCACATCATTTATCTGATCCTGGGCATAATCTGTAATCCCAACTGTAACTTCCTCGCCCTCTCCTCTTAGCCATTCATGAGTTTTAGTATACTTCAGTTCCTTAGGATAGATCATTTTTCTTCTCTCCTTTCTACATTGGCAGATAGAATCTCAGGCATGGGGAAGCGGCTTAAGACTAGCGCTTCCTCAGGGAGAAGCACCTTATCTCCTAAGATCAGCTCATCTTTTGCTCTCTCCGGAGGAACTTTCCCCTCCCGGGGGAGAACAAATATTCTAATTTTTGTTCCCTCTTTGACATAGCTTCTATCAACATAAGCCAATCCAAGTTGAATTCCCTCTACCAGGGCACAGCTGGTAACGTGCCCAATGTATCGACCTTTTGCAGCCACCACAGGATCTCCAAACTTTACCGCTCTGACGCCCCTCACCTTCATTTTAAAACGAACAATCTCCATTTTTCTTTCAGCTTCTCTTTCCAAAAAGCGCTTTTTCCCAATGAAGTAGGGCTTGTGAAGTTTGACAAAGAGCCCATAACCAGCTCCCATGGAACCGATATCATACCTACCAGCCAACTCATGTCCGTAGAGAGGTAGACCTGCTTCAATCCTGGTTGAATCCCTGGCCCCCAGACCTGCCGGCCTCACTCCAAACTCTTTGCCTTCTTTTAGGAGCAACTTCCAGATAAGAGGAGCATCCTCAGGATGAAGATAGATCTCATAACCGACATCTTCGCCAGTATAACCTGTGCGGGAAATTAACATTTCTACTCCAGCCAGCTTGGTTTCTATGAATTCACCTGGCCTGATCCTGGCCAGCTTTCCTTTTGCCTCTTTCTCTTCGGTGAGCTTCTTTAATATGGCCAGCGAATTAGGTCCCTGAAGAGCAAGATCAACCTTTTGATCCTTTCCGGAGGAGGTATCTTTTAGATCCCTGAGATGTGCCTTGCCTTCCACTTCTTTTTCAGGATAGTCTCGGTCTATAAGATATTTCCCGGAGTTAACCGCACTTAGCCAGGTCCAGATCTTTTTCTCATTAACTGCATTGGCAACCATCATATATCGATCCCCACCCCGGCAATAGATCATGACGTCATCCAGAATCCTTCCATCAGGATCGAGAATGTGAGCATATTGAGATTCCCCCTGCTTTATCCATCGTATATAGTTGGTGGTAACTGCATCCAGGAAACTGGCAGCATCCTCACCAGATATCTCCAGGATTCCCATATGAGCTACGTCAAAAAGTCCGGCTGTCTCTCTTACCGCTCTGTGCTCCTCACCGATACTGGTGTAAGAGAGCGGCATCTTGTATCCAGCAAAGGAGACAAATTTAGCACCCAGCTTCAAATGCTCCTCATAAAGGGGAGTTTTCTTCTCCTCACCTCCCTCTTCCTGGTATCGAAATTCCTCCTTTCCTCTTCCTGAGGGTCCCACAGCCTCATTAATGAGCTTTTGTCCAACAAAGTAGCACTT
>SOJT01000094.1 GCA_004376485.1 Candidatus Aerophobota bacterium
TTTTCCTCTCCGGAGCCAAAGAGAGAGTCCTTGGTGAGCGCCGTGACCATTACTTTGAAAGTAGTAAGATTATCGGGAAGTTCAAAGTCTATCTCACCTCCTTCTAATCCAATTTCCACTGCCGGATTCCAGTAAGCGGTAGGAACAAGCCTTTCTCTGATAGGCATTCCGGCAAACTTTTCCATTCCCCCATCACCTCCGGGACTAACTCCTTTAGCACTGAGGTCTATTTCTTCAATGACATAAGAGCGCGTCTCCGAGGTTTTAACTGAGAGTGGTCTGTGCGAATAGAAGGTATTAAAAGCATCAGGAGTCTTGTACCCGATGAGATTAAGCACCCCCATATCTACTACGGCTACAGAAACCTCGCATGGTACGGCTTTACCGGCAGAATTTCTTACCTTAATGGCTATCCTCACCCTATCTTGAGGAGAATATTCCTTCTTTTCGGGAATAACCTTGACATCAAGTCGTTTCTGGGCGGGGTCAACAGAAAGGTCAAGATAGCCTATTTTGAAGGAAGGTTTTTCTATATCTTCTTTTTCTGAAGTGCCTTGCTGGGAGACCCTTCCCTTGAGAAGAATAACTGAAAGAAAGACATTGGGGATATGCTCCTGGCTAATAGGAATCTGGAGAGTCTGGGCCGTTCCTTTTATCTCTTCCACCCAGCTTTCTATAATGCCCTCTCTCTCAAGAGTTACTAGAGCTTTTGCCTTCTCATAAGGTGATTTAACTAAGATTCTAGCTGTATCTCCCGGATGGTAATTGTCAGTATCAGCCACTAATTCAATTCTGTCATCTTTTCTTTTTTCCCAGAAACCGTATCCTTTCCCGCTTACATAGAAAGAGCTCCCGCTGAGGATCTTGTTTCCCCGGGAATCTTCTCCTTTTGCCTCCACAAAATAGAGTCCAGCGCTTTCCGGAGAAAAGGAAAAAGAGAGAGGTTCGGCTCCAGAAATCATTTGATAGGAAGCCTTTTCCTTATCCTCCTTTTTACTAATCCACCTCCAGCGCCCTCCCGACAGCTCTTCTTTCTCGGAATGCCACTCCCTCTTTAGTATCCGAAGCTCTAATTCTTTTCCTGGAATAATCTCTCCCTCTTCTTCTACTGTGATAACTTTGATCTTGACTTCCTGGCTTTCTTGGGCAAAAGTGGTGGAAGGTTTTATCCCTATGTAGTACTGGCCTCGATGAACTATTGCTGTAGTGCGAGTAGCTATGCTCTGGCGAGTAGGGTCAGTAACCACTGCTTCTAAGAGCAGTTTAGCCGAACCTTTGAAGCCAACTTCCTGCAGGTTTTTTTCCAGATTGAATCTTCCTCTGGAATCGAGTTTTCCCTCACCAGACTCTATGAGCTGGCTTTTATCGTCCTCTTCCCACCATCCGGGGCCGAAGAAGTATCCCTTATGGCCCGCAGGAGAAAAATGAGTGGGATTTAACCTTATTTTCCAGGAAACTCCCTCCCCGTTCATCATTGCACCAAATAGATAGATACCTTCAATAGTTGCTTTTAAGGAATCTTTAAAGATATAGTCTTCCTTGTCAATGTTGAGCTTTACCTCGAAGTTAGCCG
>SOJT01000174.1 GCA_004376485.1 Candidatus Aerophobota bacterium
GTATTCTTTTAAAATGGGAGGCAAAGAGAAGTTGGACACCCTAGCCAGTTTGGCCCCCAAATTTTGAACAGTTGTAGGAGAAGAAATGATAACTAAAAGAGTAGGGGAAAGGCTGCTGAAATTAAGGAAAAACCTGGGATTGACCCAGAAGAAGTTTGCCCAAAAAGTACCGGGTAAAGTAGATTACACCTATATAGGGAAAATAGAAAGAGGAGAACAATATCCCTCCCTTAAAATGCTGGAGAAGATAGGAAAAGCTTTCTCAGTACCCCTGGGGTACTTCTTTGAGGATGAGACAGTCTTGCATTCGCTAAATCTTTTGCCCAGTGAGATAAAGAACCTAATTCAAGATAAAGAGAGGCAGGATCTATTGAGGCTGAGTGGGAGATTAAGTCAGCGAGACCTAAGTCTAATTATGCAAATAGTCAGTATCCTGACTCAGGGAAAACCACTACCAGGTCTGGCGGTAGCAGAACCGGCACCCAAATATAAAACGAGGAAAAAAAGAAGGCAGGGTAAGAGTTAATAGAGAGCCCTAAAGACTGTTTTGGAAGGTCTGAAGATTACGGCGTAGGGGATAGATAACCAGATAGGCTAAAAATGAAAGAGGGCAGAAGGAAGATCCTTCTGCCCTCAAATTCTTATTCTTACCTTATCAATTTAGTACTGAGGTGGCATACCTCCCATGCCTCCTGGAGGCATTCCTCCTCCTTTTTCCTTCTCTTCCGGTATCTCAGTAATCAGAGCGTCAGTAGTCAGGATGAGAGTAGCAACACTAGCTGCGTTCTGGATGGTGCTTCGAACAACTTTGGCAGGATCGATGACCCCGGCCTCTAGCAGGTCCTCGTATTTCCCCGTCTCTGCATTGAACCCAAAGGAACCTTCTTTCTTTATAACCTCTTCCGCCACCACCCCTCCTTCTAAACCAGCGTTTTCAGCAATCTTACGAAGGGGTTCTCTGAGGGAATCCCGGATAATTCTTATTCCAATTTGCTCATCAGGATTATTCCCCTTTATCTTATCTATAGCGGCAGTAGCCCTGATAAGAGTTACCCCTCCTCCGGGAACTATTCCCTCTTCTACAGCGGCTCTGGTGGCAGCTACAGCATCTTCAATTCTCGCTTTGTTGGTTTTCATCTCTGCTTCTGTGGCGGCCCCCACATTAATCACCGCTACTCCACCAGCCAGTTTAGCCAATCTTTCCTCAAGCTTTTCTCGATCATAGTCAGAATCTGTTTCATCTCTCTGAAGTTTGATCTGAGCTATTCTATCTTCAATCTTTTTCCGATCTCCCTGACCCTCAATAACAGTGGTATTCTCGTTGTCGATCCTTACTCGCTTGGCTCTTCCCAGCTTAGGAAGGTCAATATTCTCCAGTTTCAATCCCAGATCCTCGGCTACTACCTGACCTCCGGTAAGAACACCGATATCCTCCAGCATAGATTTCCTTCGGTCCCCAAAGCCGGGAGCTTTGACGGCGGCGCACTTCAGAGTTCCCCGGATCTTATTGACCACCAGAGTAGCTAAGGCTTCGCCTTCCACATCCTCACAAATAAGGAGGAAGGCTTTACC
>SOJT01000050.1 GCA_004376485.1 Candidatus Aerophobota bacterium
GATGTGGTAGGACTGGGAGCCCTGAATGTAGATCTAATCTATGAGGTAGATCTTGCCTCTCTGGGACTAGAAGCAGGTAGAGAAAGAGTGGGAAGCTTTGAGGAGTTCAAAGATATCTTAAGATCCCTCAAGAAAGAAGGAAAGCTCAGGATGAGAAGCGGGGGAGGATCAGCGGCAAATACAGTATATGCTCTCGGGAAAATGGGTATCTCCTCGGGACTGGTGGGAAAAGTGGGGCAGGATGAAGAGGGAGATTTCCTCCTCCAGGACCTTCAAGAAGCGGGGGTAGATACCAGTAGAGTAACTCGCAATAAGAGGAGCGGTCTGTGTATTGTTCTTCTGGGAAGGAAAAGAGACAGGAGCATTCTTATTCTTCCGGGTGCCAATGACAGCCTCTCCTACCCTGAGATAGATCTAGATTATGTCAATAAGGCTGAGTTTCTGCATATGAGTTCCTTTTTGGGCGAGATACCTTTCCACATGCAGAAAGAAGTTGTTGCTAGGACCGGAGCTAAAATAAGCTTTGACCCAGGAGAGCCTCATGCCATTCGGGGTATAAAGGAGCTTGTTCCCATCTTCAAGCGCTGCTTTATCCTCTTCCCCTCAGGTAGGGAAATAGAAACCATCACCGGCAAAAATTATAAGGAGGGAGCCAGAGAGCTGCTGGAATATGGAATAAAGATTATCGCCTGTACCCTGGGAGAGGAGGGATCCTATATACTATCCAGAGGTGTGGAGCTCCAAATACCTCCCTTCAGAACACAGGTGCTGGACACTACCGGAGCAGGAGATGTCTATGCGGCGGGTTTTCTGGCAGGACTCCTCAAGGGTCTTCCTCTCATCCGATGTGCGAGATTGGCAAGTAAGGCAGCTAGCTTAAGTGTTATCGGCTACGGACGCTCATCATACCCTGATGCCGGGCTCCTGAGGTGGATCTTACAAAAGGAAAACTAAAGGTGTATGAAATCGGCTGGCTTTCTACAGGTAGGGACAAAGCGGCCCGGGATCTTTTAAAAGTAGTCCATGATAACATCAAAGAGGGGAAACTGGCTAATCTAAAAATATCCTTTATCTTCAGTAACCGGGGGGGAGGAGAAACTAAGGAAAGCGATCTCTTCTTTGAGCTAGCCAGGAATTTAGGGGTTAAGGTGATCTCGTTTTCTTCCGGCAGTTTTAGTCCAGAATTGAGGGAAAGGGGACTCCGGGAGGAAAAAAGGGGGGAATCTCGTTTGATTGAGGACTGGCGCCGACTATACGATAGGGAAATAATGAAAAGAGCCGGGAGGTTCAGACCGCACCTCTTAGTCCTGGCAGGCTATATGCTCATCCTGGGAGGGGAAATTTGCCAGAGATACTCCATAATAAATCTCCATCCTGCTCTTCCCCAGGGACCCAGGGGAACCTGGCAGGAGGTCATATGGAAACTCATTGAGGGAGGATCGGACAAGACCGGGGTAATGATACATCTGGTTACCCCAGAGCTGGATGCCGGGCCGCCCCTGACTTACTGCAGATTTCCCATCAGGGGAGGTAAATTTGATCTTTTGTGGCAAAGGATGGAGGAAAAGTTAAAGAAGAAAAGCTTAAAGGAAATCAGTGAGGAAGAAGGGGAAAACGAGTCTCTCTTTCAAGAAATTAGAAGGGAGGGAGTTAAGAGAGAGCTTCCCCTTATGGTTCATACTCTCAAGCTTCTCTCAGAGGGCAAACTCAAGGTGAAAGGAAGGAGAGTTTTTCAAAAAGGAAAGATCATCTCCGGCCTCCCTGTAGATAGGGAAATATGCAACCCCTCGGAAAATAATGTTTGGGAAAATCAAAAATGAGACAACTCTGCATAGATTGTGAGGGACCTATCACCAAAAACGATAATGCCCTGGAGCTCTGCCAGCATTTTCTCCCCCGGGGAGGGGAGTTTTTTCCCCTCATATCGCGATACGATGACTTTTTAGCCTATATAGCGAGAAAGAAGGGATACAGGGCAGGTAATACCTTAAGTTTCATCCTTCCCTTTTTAAAAGCGGCCTCTCTTAGTAATAAAAAGATCATAGATTTTTCCCGTCAGAGTCTTCTTCTAATTTCTGGAGCGGAAAAGATACTCCCCCGTCTAGCTAAAAAGATACCCATATTCATCATCAGCACAAGCTATCAGCCATATGTACAGGCTCTGTGTCAAAGAATAAAATTTCCTTTCAGGAACACCTATTCCACCCATCTGGATCTGGATAAGTACCATCTTTCTCCTGAAGAGGTAAAGAGATTGAATCAGTTTCTGGATGAGGTGCTCCAGATGCCAGCAATCGAGATTTCTGGAGTCAAGAAAAAGAACAATCTTTCTGCCCCTTCCAGAAAGGCCATAAAAAGGCTAGATGAGATATTTTTCCACGAGATTCCCCGGATGAGCTGCGGCAGGATACTGGAAGAAGTTAAGCCTTTAGGCGGGGAAGAGAAAGCAAAAGCTATCCTGGATTCAGTCAGAAAAACCGGATCCACGCTTTCTGAAGTGATGTACATTGGAGACAGTATAACCGATGTTGAGGCCCTGAACTTGGTAAGGAAGGCAGGGGGGGTGGCTATCTCCTTTAACGGAAATCACTATGCCCTGAGAGCGGCCAGGGTAGCTTGTATTTCTCCTCACTTTTTGCCCCTTAAAATTCTGGTAGAGATATTTTATAAAGAGGGCAAGGAAGAAGTGGAAAAAACACTAAAGGAGGGATTCCGGAATATAGGAGGGAAAGTGAGAGAAAAACTTTTCTCTTTTGAGCCTCCTCCCGACCTCGAGATCATTAATGAGAATAACCTTGAAGCCTTAATCCTCAAAAGTGAATCCATGAGAAAACACCTGAGGGGAGAGGAAATCGGAGAGTTAGGATAGGGTCTCTAATCCGTCTCTTGACTCACCTCATTGCTTTTGATAGCATTAAACAACCGCTAATGAGGAGAGTAACTAATTTCCACAATTAAGATAGATGCTAGAAAATGCAAGGGGTGCAGCTACTGCGTCAAGTTCTGTCCTAAGGATCTAATCTACCTTTCCACTAATTTTAACGAGAAAGGATACCATCCCGCTGTTTTTACTAAGGAGGAGGATTGTACGGGATGCGGCCTGTGTGGTTTGGTGTGTCCTGATGTAGCTATTGTAGTATACAAGTAAAAAGCTAAAATGATTCATTACCTCAAAGGAAAACTCGTTGCCAAGTCCCCCACCTTCGTCATTGTTGAGGTGGGGGGACTGGGATATAGAGTGAATTTTCCCCTCTCCACTTATCAAGCTCTACCCCCGGAGGGAAGCACAGTAAGTCTTTATACTCACCTGCACCTCCGAGATGACGGGATAGACCTCTATGGTTTTCTAAAGGAAGAGGAGAAAGATTTCTTTCTTCTTTTAACCAGTCTATCCAAAATTGGCCCTAAATCAGCCCTGCGTATGCTCTCCAGCCTTAGTCTCCCTGAGTTTAAAAAGGCCGTAAAGGCAGGGGACCTGAATGCTTTAGTCCGTATCCCCGGTATTGGAAGAAAGACGGCTCAAAGAATGGTTCTGGAACTAAAAGACAAGATAGAAGCCGAGGAGCCGCAAGGATCCGGTAAAGAGGTCCTGACAAAGGATGCTGTGGCCGCCCTCACCTCGCTGGGATATACTAGAAGTGAGGCTGATAAGGCCGTCCGGACAGCCTTATCCTCTGTCAGAGAAGAAATGGACCTACCAGAGCTTATCAAAGAAGCCTTAAGATGTATATAGCGGAGAAAATTACCACCCCTGATTTGCAGCAGGAAGATAGTGGGTTTGAAATCGTCCTGCGACCTCAGAAGATGGAAGAGTTCGTAGGGCAAAACAAGCTTAAGAGGAAACTCGAAATCTTTATCCAGGCCGCCAGAGAAAGAGGTGAGGCCCTGGATCACACCCTTCTTTATGGCCCCCCTGGTTTGGGCAAAACTACTCTGGCTCATATCATCTCTCGAGAGATGGGAGCTAAGATTCAGTCTACCAGTGGGTCAGCTATCAGCAAACCGGGAGATTTAGCCAAGATCCTTACCAATATAGAAATTGAGGATGGAGATGTTCTCTTCATCGATGAAGTCCACCGCCTGCCTGCCCAGGTAGAGGAGGTTCTCTACTCTGCTATGGAGGATTTTCAGGTGGACATCATTATGGGAAAGGGGGTGAGGACTCGCTCCGTCAAAATCTCCCTTCCTCACTTTACCCTGGTGGGAGCTACCACCAGAGCAGGCCTTCTTACCTCTCCTCTCCGCAATAGATTCGGCGTGGTCAGCCGACTGGATTTCTATGAGGATGACGATCTTTACCAGATTGTTTTGCGCTCTGCCCGCATCCTCAAGGTGGAAATTGACAAAGAGGGCGCCTGGGAAATTGCCCACAGGTCCCGGGGAACTCCACGCATAGCCAACCGACTCCTGCGTCGAGTGAGAGATTATGCCCAGGTGAAGGGAGGAGGAATTACCAACCAATCCATAGCCCGGGAAGCTCTAAGGATTTTGGAGGTAGATGAAAAAGGCCTGGACGGTATGGATAGAAAGATTCTGGAGACAGTTATCTATAAATTTAATGGGGGACCGGTCGGACTCAAAACTCTGGCCATGGCCGTGAATGAAGAGCCCGATACCATAGAGGAAGTTCATGAACCTTATCTGGTTCAGGAGGGATTTATTAGCCGGACTCCCCAGGGAAGAAAAGCAACTAAAATACTCTGGGATTATCTAGGTAAGGAAGCTCCCCGGGATAAACAGGGAGAGCTAGCTTTATGAGCCAGGCGACCCCGAGGAGTGCCTTCTTCTGTAATGGCCCACCACTTTCAATACCACCAGGTAGGAAAGAAGAGAAAAACCTATGGCCAGGAGAGAGCTACCTACAAGGAGAGACTTGCTTAACTTCAGGAGGTTCTCCAGTTTCAAAAGACCCCAGGAAAAATCCAGAGGAGAAACCTTTAGGATTTGCTGGCCTATCCTGAATCCGAAGGGATAGATAAAGGGCCAGGTCAAAGGATTAGAGACAAAGGTACCCAGGATAGCGGAGAGTCTGTTTGCCCTCAAGAGAAAGGCCGTGGGCAGCGAGAAGAGAATAGCAAGTCCAAAAGTGGGCAGAACCCCCCAGAAAACCCCGATAGCTACACCTCGAGCAATCCTCTCGGGAGAATCAGCAATTCTTATTAAATCTTTAGCGAATCTTTTGATCCTGCTCTTATGAGGCCGCTTCCCTCTTTCCATCTTTCCCTCTTAATCTTTACTTCAGCTTGTCCGGGGCTAAGAATATAGGTCTATTCTATAAAATACAGGCAAAAAATCAACCATAACTTCTTTTGCCGTTTACCGAGATGTCCACGTGGAGATTAGCATTTCCAGAAATTTCAGTATTTCTCGGATTCTCAAGATCATAAGAAATTGACAATCGCACCAAAGATTCTATATTGAGACTAAGAACGTAAGATTTCCAAAAATCAAGATATTCAAGGGGAAGCCTTCTTCTTGAATATCTCGCAGACTCATTTAGGTAGGTAGCCGAAAAGGTAAACCGTTCGAAAGGGTGGGTTGACTCTCTGGAAACACATCCTGGGGCATGAAAGATATGCCGGGACTCGAGGGAGAAGATAGCTTGCCAAAAAGGGAGAACATGAAGAGCCAAAATAGCCAGCAAATGGCCAATAATCCACATTTTG
>SOJT01000144.1 GCA_004376485.1 Candidatus Aerophobota bacterium
CAGAGAACCTCCAAATAAATGAGAGAAAGGACACTGCTGGGAGAGTTTTTTCAAAAAGCAAGGCCGGGTGAAGCCAAAAGACAAAGAATGGGAGAAATAAGGAAAAATCCTATCACGGGAAGCTGGGTAATCATCTCCACCAAGAGGGCAAGAAGACCCACAGATTTTGTCCATGAGAAACCGGCGAAGCGGCATAAACTCGGAGGTTTTTGTCCTTTCTGTGAAGGAAATGAGAAGACAACACCACCTGAAGTCCTTGCCTGTAGAGATGAAGACAGCCATCCCAATACTTCAGGCTGGCAGGTAAGAGTAGTACCCAATAAATTCCCGGCTCTTTGCCTCACCGAAGATCTAAAGCGAAAAGAAATAGGGATATTCGGCGAAGTGACGGGAGTTGGAGCTCATGAGGTAATTATCGAATCTCCTCACCATGGAAAAACCTTTGTTGACTTTGATATACCTCACCTTACCAAAATTCTTTCCGTCTTTAGACAGAGAAGCCTGGATTTGAAAAAAGATCAGCGATTAAGGTACATTCTCCTCTTTAAGAACTACGGTTCGGAGGCAGCGGCATCCCTGGAGCATCCCCACTCTCAGCTTATTGCTACTCCTGTAACCCCGAGATATTTGAAGGAGGAACTTGAGGGGTCAAGATCGTATTATGGCTTGAAAGGAAGATGTATCTTCTGCGACATTATTACTCAGGAGATAGAAAATAAGGTAAGAGTGATCGAAGCAAAGGAGGATTTCATTGTCCTTGTTCCCTTTGCGTCAAGATTTCCCTTCGAGATGTGGATTTTGCCACGTCGCCACTCTCCAGACTTTGATAGAACCCGGGATAAAGAATTGACAGGCCTGGCTGCTGCATTAAGATCAAGTCTCTGGCGGCTCGCCAGGGCTCTGGATAACCCTCCCTATAATCTTATCTTTCATACTGCGCCTAACCGCATTCCCCGCAGGGGCTATTGGGATACTATAGAAAAAGATTACCACTGGCACATTGAGATTATCCCTCGAGTGATAAGGGAGGGAGGATTTGAATGGGCCACAGGCTTTCACATTAACCCCACCTCCCCTGAGGAAGCCGCAAGGCATCTAAGAGAAATTGAACCTACCCAGTGAGTCGCTCCTGCCCAGAGCTTCCAAAGCCACCTTTTCCCCTTTCAGTTTCATCAAGACTATCAACTACCTGAAACTGGGGCTTCTCCACTTTTTGAATAACAAGCTGGCAGATCTTGTCTCCCCTTCTAACCCGGAAGGCCTTCTTCGCATCTTGATTAATCAGTATCACTGATACCTCTCCTCGGTAACCAGAGTCAATCAGACCCGGAGAGTTTACCATGCTGATTCCATGCTTGAGTGCAAGGCCCGACCTTGGCTGAATGAAACCTGCATAACCTACGGGGATGGCAATTTCTATCCCCGTAGGGATTAGGGTTCTCTCGCCCGGCCTTAAGGTAATATCGATCCTACTGTAAAGGTCACATCCGGCGTCGGTCTGGTGGGCACATCTTGGCAAGGGAAGAGAAGGATCAAGTCTTTTGAGTTT
>SOJT01000061.1 GCA_004376485.1 Candidatus Aerophobota bacterium
CTCTTTGCCGATGTGTTTTTTACCTCTTTCCACCACCACCATGGTTCCATCTTCAAGGTATGCTACTCCCTGATTGGGGTTTTCTCCTTCTTTGATGACATGAATTCGCAGACTCTCCCCAGGCAGAAGAATCGGCTTGAGGGAGGTAGCTACCTCATTGATATTAAGAACCTCTACATCCTGGATCTTAGCCATTTTCTTTAGACTGTAATCATTGGTGAGCACCCTTCCTCCCATGACTTTGCCCAGCCGGAGAAGTTTGGTATCTACCTCTTTGGTCTCAGGGAAATCCTTATCAACAATCTCTACGGGAACGTCCTCCTGGGTCTGCAGGTTGTTTACCACATCCAGACCCCTTCTTCCCCTGGCTCGTTTGGTGGAAGAAGAAGAATCAGCGATCTGGTGAATTTCTCTGAGAACGAACTCAGGGATGATGAGGGTACCTTCAATAAAGCCAGTCTTGCAGAGGTCAGTTATTCTCCCGTCAATGATCACCGAGGTGTCTAAAATTTTGTATCCACCCTGTGAGGCTCCCCTTGTTTTTTTACCCGGCCGGAAGAGAAAATTATATATCTCTTCCTCTCTTTTTGCTGCCACCGTAACTCCGACGGTGGCAAAAGTGAGGTTAGTCAAAAGAAGAATGTAAGGGGCAAAAGATTTAAGCGGAGCAATGAGCAGGAGAGGATAGGCGATGAGATTAGCTAAGATAATCCCCAAGGCCAAGCCGAATGCTCCAATGATAATTACCCTTGCCGATGTCCGGCTTAGTCCTACCTCGGCAACCACTACCATAGTAGCTACCCATCCTCCGAGCAGTGTAGGGATCCATGGACTGAAGCCCAGGTTTAGCGATACTCCATAGCAAATCACGCCTATCAGTATAATAAACAATATTCGTAGTCTGAGTTGCTCTATTTTCATATATTTTATCCTTTCTTCGTTTATTTACTCAGCAGTGCCCTGTCTTTTAGTCTTTCCAGTTCTCTCCTGATGGAGTTGGCTCTTCTTTCTCCTACTTCATCGATTTCCATGAGTTCTGTGGCGGTGGCACTGATGATGTTAGGCAGATCTCCCAGGGATTTTACTACGTTCTCCACCACCACTTGGGGCAGATGAGGAATTCCGGACAGGGCTCGATATCCCCGAGGAAATACGGAAAGATCAAAATTTTCACTTTTGGCTTCGTAGCCAAGAGCTCGCATAATATTGGTCAGTTCTAAAATCTCCTCCATGCTGAGCATTTCTAATTCAGAGAGGGCTTTTTTATAATCTTCTTTAGCATAGTCACGGGCAATTTGCCCCAGTTCCACCAGGGCATCCCCAATTATCTCTTTTAACTGCATCTCTATCAAACGTGCTTCCACTCCTAGTTCTATGATATAGCGATCTACTTCCTCCTTAATTCTTCTTATGAGCTCGCTTCTCTGAGCAGCTTTGAGGACATCGGATAATCTCACTTCGTCCTGGAATTCGAGAGTATCAAGCTCCGATAGAATCTCATTAAATGCAGTTTGATACCGCTCCAGAGTCTGTAAGGCTTGACTGGCTCTTCTTATCAGCTCCGGTATAGTTTTCAGTACGTATTTTGCCTCTCTCTGATACAGGCTGACTACACCCCGGGATTGAGAAATAGCGATAGCAGGGCAACCCGTCTGTTTGGCCATTCTCTCAGCCGCTCGATGACGAGTGCCCCTCTCGGTAGTGGGGATAAGATGGTCTGGAATTAGCTGTGTATTGGCATAGAGTATCTTTTCCCTATCTCGAGATAGGATAATAGCTCCATCCATTTTAGCCAACTCTGCCAGGGCGGTAGGGGTTAGCCTGCAATCTACCTTAAACCCTCCCTCAATGACTTCCAATACCTTGGGAGTATCACCCACTACTATGAGACCTCCCGTTCCTGCTTGAAGGACGATTTCTAAAGCCTGTCCCAAGGGGGTTCCGGGCGACATCAGCCTAAGGAAACTTAATAAGCTTTCCTCGTCTTGCTTGGGCTTAACCATTTACTTCCTCTTTGAATTCGTTTTGAAGTATCTCCTCAATTGTGGTGAACTCCATTACTTTGACGCCGGGAAAACTCTTCTCTTCATTTAGTCTCACTTTGGAAGTGAGGCATCGTCTAAACCCTAACTTAGCTGCTTCGCCGATTCTTTTATCCATGAAAGCAACTGGACGGATCTCTCCTCCCAGTCCCACTTCGCCAATGGCTACCGTTCTTCTGGAGAAAGGAAGATTTTTGAGACTGGAAACAACGGATAAAGCGACGGCCAAATCACAAGCAGGTTCATCTACTTTTATACCACCTGCCACATTTATAAAAACATCTTGATCGTAGAACCTGAGGTTCTGCCTCTTCTCCAGTACGGCCAAAAGCAAACAGAGTTTATTATAATCGACACCCTGAGTTACCCTTCGAGGAACAGCCAGATTTGAAGAGGTGACCAGAGCTTGGATCTCTACCAGAAAACACCGAGTCCCTTCCATGATAGGTACTGCTACACTACCTGATATGTCCTCACTCATGGAGGAATCTGTCAGGAAGAGCCGAGATGGGTCGCTAACTTCTCTTAGACCATTCTGCTCCATGCGAAAGATCCCTATCTCCAAGGTAGGTCCAAATCGATTCTTTACTGATCTTAGTATTCTGTACTCGTGACTTCGCTCAGGTTCGAAATAAAGAACTGTATCTACCACGTGCTCCAGCACTCTTGGTCCGGCAATAGCTCCCTCTTTGGTCACATGACCTATGAGGAAGATGGCTACTCCTCTTTCCTTGGCCACTCTCATAAGGTAAACGGCGGATTCTCTCACCTGAGAAACTGAGCCAGGGCTAGATGCCAAGTCCTCTCGGTAAATGGTCTGGATAGAATCTATGACCACAGCCCTGGGCTTCAGTTTTTCCATTAGTTCGGCAATCCCTTCTACGTTGGTCTCCGAGGAAACATAAATGTAAGGTGAGTTTACTCCTAACCTTGAGGCTCTTAGCTTTGTCTGCTCAGCTGACTCCTCACCAGAGATATAAAGAACCGGAAATTTGGAAGATGAGAGCTCGCCGGCTACTTCCAGCAGCAGGGTGGATTTCCCAATACCTGGTTCTCCCCCAATGAGAACCAGGGACCCGGGAACCACTCCTTCTCCCAGAGTTCGATCAAACTCTTTTATGCCGGTAAGATAACGCTGCTGTGCCTTTTCCCCAATCTCTTGAAGGGATTTATAGAGCACTCCTCCCCCCGAATAACTCGTAGGGGAGAGGGTTTTCTTTATTTTTTCTTCGGAGAAACTATCCCATTCTCCACATTCGGGACAGCGGCCCAGCCATTTAAGAGAAACACGGCCACAGCTTTGGCAAATAAATCTCTTCTGTCCATTCATTTTCCCACCCTTCCGAAGAAACGAGGATCCTGACTTATCTTGCCGCTCAGCATCTTGGTTCCTCAGTCATCTCCTGTAAAAGATCTATACTCTTCAGAGCTCTTCCTGTTCCAATAGCCACACAGGATAAGGGATCATCCGCCAGATGAGTGGAAATTCCGGTATTTTTTTCAATAAGTCTATCGAAGTTTTTCAATAGACTTCCTCCGCCGGTGAGGACAATTCCATTATTAATTATGTCCGCAGCCAGTTCCGGAAGAGTCTTTTCCAGGACTCTTCGGACTCCATCCACTATGGTGCCCAGGGGTTCAGATAGTGCTTTAGAGATCTCTTCAGCACCTATCTCGATTTTCTTTGGCAATCCCGTGGCGAGGTCTCTACCCTTCACTTCCAGGTGCTTATTTTTAGGGGGCAGGATAGCGTATCCTATTTGTTGTTTTATATATTCAGCAGTAACCTCTCCCACAGCTAAATTGTAGCTTTTTCTCATATACCTCATAATGGTACCATCCATCTTGTTACCACCGGTGCGAAGGGATTCTCCCATCACGATCTCCCCCAAGGAGAGGACGGCAATATCCGTGGTACCTCCCCCTATATCGATGATCATATTCCCTTGAGGTTTGCTAATGTCCAGATTTGCTCCAATAGCTGCTGCCTTGGGTTCTTGGATTAAAAAAACTCTTTTGCATCCCGCCCTGATGGCAGCATTTTTCACAGCTCTCCTTTCCACCGACGTTCCTCCGGTGGGAATACAGATCATAAGATAGGGAGGAAAAAAAATCCAACGTCCATAGATTTGTCTGATATAGAACTTTAACGTGCTTTCCACAATATCATAATCAGCTATTACACCGTCTTCCATTGGTTTTATGGCGGTGATGCTATCCGGTGTTTTCCCTATCATCTCCCTGGCCTGGCTTCCTATGGCCAAAATCTTTTCCGATTCTCTTTCAATAGCTACTACCGACGGTTCATTGAATATAACTCCTTTGCCTTCCACATAAACTAAAGTGTTAGTGGTTCCCAGATCTATACCTATTCTCTTTCTTCTGGCTATAGTGAGCATCTCTATTCCTTTATTCTAACCATATTAGCTCCCAGTCCAGACAGGTCTTCCTCGAGTTTTTCGTAACCTCGATCAATGTGGTGAATTTCCTCTATTATGGTGGTTCCTTGAGCTGCTAGTCCCGCTAGAACCAGGGCTGCTCCTCCCCTTATGTCAGAGGCTTTTACCAAATTTCCGGATAAAGAAGGTATTCCCTCAACTACTACTCTTGCTCCTTCCTGTTTAATTTTAGCTCCCATTTTTTGAAGTTCAGGAGCATGGGTGAACCTGTTCTCAAAGATAGTTTCGGTAACTACACTGGTTCCCTGAGCAAGACAGGCAAGAGAGGTTATTTGAGGTTGAAGGTCGGTAGGAAAACCAGGATAGGGGAGAGTTTTTATCCTGACAGATCTTAGATAATCACCTCCTTTTATTCTAACTTGGTCGCTATTCACTTCGATCTCTGCCCCCATTTCTCTCAGTTTGGTGAAGACTATCCCCAGGTGGTCGGGCCGGATTCCCTCCAGCACAGCCTCTCCTCCACTGATGACAATAGCCATGATAAGAGTTCCTGCCACAATACGGTCCGGAATTATGGAGTGATGAGTGGGCCTTAGCTTTTTTACACCTCCAATTCTAATTATACTGGTTTCTTCCCCTTGTATTTTGGCTCCCATCTTTCTCAAGAATCTAGCCAGGTCTACTACTTCTGGTGCCCGAGAGGCGTTCTTAATGAGAGTTTCTCCCTTACTCAAACAAGCGGAGAGCATCAGATTTTCTGTGGCTCCCACGCTGGGAAGATCAAGGTGAATATGGCTTCCTTTAAATCCTTTTGTATAAGCTTCAATATAGCCTTTTCTTACCTTTATTCTGGCTCCAAGTTTTCTTAGTCCCTCCAGATGAAGATTAACCGGCCTTCTACCAATACAGCATCCTCCGGGGAGGCAGATTTCAGCCTTTCCATATCTGGCTAGAAGAGGCCCTAGCACTAGAATAGAAGCTCTCATTTTCTTAACTGACCCATAAAGAGCCGTAAAGGTGGAAAGATTAGCAGAGTCGATTTCTAGAGTTCCATCTTTGCTGGTGATCTCTATCCCTAAACCTTCCAGAACCTGTTGCATAGTTACTACGTCCATTAGGTGAGGAACATTGAGAAGGTGAGTTT
>SOJT01000059.1 GCA_004376485.1 Candidatus Aerophobota bacterium
TATATCCAGAAGAAGGACCAGCATGAGGAGGAAGAAATGATTCAAATATACTCAGCCGGATCTTACGTTGAAGCAGAAATGATAAAATCGATCTTAGGAAATAGTAACATCTACTGTGAACTATGGGATGAGTATGCGGGGTCAATGTTTCCTCCTGCCACTTTCGAGAAGGGAATAAGAGTGATGGTTAGGGAGAAAGATTCTGAGAAGGCAAAAAATCTTATTGAGCATTAACTCACCTTCACCGGTGAGATTTGCAAACCGCATGATCATCCTTGGATAGAAATTAACCTTAGAGGATAAACAATGAGATCTAGAGGTACAACACATACCTTGGGCCCTCAGGTTGCCATTATAGCCCCTAAAATTACCCGCAGCCGTCCAGAAGGAGCCTTTATGCGATTCATCAGAGATAATGCATCTATTCTCCGCAAAAGATACACTCTCATAGCGCCAGAGGGTACACACGAAACCATCATAAAAACCGGATATTTTGAAGAGGGGAAACACATTATCGGTCTTCCACCTGGAGCTCACGGGGGAATCCTTGAAGTGGCGTATCGCGTGGTTACAGGCCAGTGCGGAGTAGTGATTTTCCTCTACGACCCTGAGGAGATAAGAAGTGAGTCACCTGAGACACGCGCTCTTACCCGGGTCTGCATTCACAAACAAGTGGCCCTGCTCACCACAGTAGCTACTGCAGATTATTGGCTAAAATACCAATCCCCAGACTATGAGCCTCCGAAAGAGCTTGATTGGTTAAAGGGCCGTGAGGGTGAGGCCGGTAGCTATCATGAACTTGGCCCTGAACACTCTACTATCGCACTCATCGCCCATGATGTAAAGAAGAAAGGAATGCAAAAGTTCGTGGAAAGGTATGTTGAATTTCTAAATAAATTCAAGAGGATCATCGCAACCGGGACTACCGGTGCACTTATCAAAGGCTGGTTTTATGAGTTTCCTGATCTTGCTGATAGAGTAGTGCTTGCAGCCTCTGGGCCCGAGGGGGGAGACGTCCAGATAGCACACGAGATTCTAAGCGGGCGTTGCCAGGTGGTAATATTCTTGCATGATCCTTTAACTGCCCATCCCCATGACTCGGACATAAGCCTTCTGCGGCGAACATGCCAGTTGCCGGGGATTTCAGTCATCCTGCTCTCAGACGTACAGTCGGCTGAGGCCTGGGTAGAATCAGCTTCCTTCTCTCCCAAACAAACTCTGGCTGAGCGAGTCCGTAATCGATTTAAACTTAAAGAGGCACTGGTAATTCCTGAGGACATGGCGAATGAAGCTCTTGAATGTCTGACCAATATTCCTTCTAAAGAGCAAGGGTGGGGCCGCAGTGACGAAGATTGGTCTCGGCACAAAAAGGCATGGCAAGAGGTTACATTTAAACTCTGCACGGTGGCTGCTCGTTACATAGATATTATCCTCAGACAGGAAAGAGAGGAGGAGATTTGGATAGCTGCCAACCTGGGCCGAACTATGAATATTCTTGCCAGGGCTATTGAGGAAATGAAGCCCTTACCCATCTGGGGACTCACCGTAAAAGCAATGGTTGGTATACCCGGGGTTGTCCGTAGCGAATATAATGCCAACACTATTGCTGAGCGCATAGCCAGGACCTATGGAGGTAAGTCTTCACTAAGTGAGTATGAATTCTTTACTACCGGAGCAGATCCCCTCAGTCCAGCTCAGCACCAAGAGCTGTTGAGAACCAGAATTGTACTCACAAGCATCGGGCCAATTCCCAAGAATGGAGCCTACTCCAAAGAAGTTGACCTTGTACAAGATAAGGTAGTTGACCAGAAAGTAATAAATCTAGCAGTCAGGAATGGTGCCATCGGTGCTATTGGGGGAATTCTCATTAACGAGCATGGTCAGGAGGTGCCGACCAAATATAGACCTGTAGGACTGCAATATAGCGATCTGGTAAAAATAGCACAACGAGGTCAGGTTGTCCTCGTGGTAGGAGGAGACGAGCGTCGATACCCTGCCATAAAAGCTGCCCTGGGGGCAGGGTTGTGCTCAGTTCTCATCACTGAGCCAGAAACCGCGCAAGAATTACTGCTTTCATAAGTAGTCTGAATTCCAGGAGGTTTGTGTTATTAAGATGAGCGATCATACCTGGAAGAGAGTTCTAGTAAGAAGAGGAAACCTGAAGTGGCTAAAAATCTAGTTATCGTTGAGTCTGGAGCCAAAGCCAAGACTATTGAAAAGATCCTGGGACCATCATTTAAGGTGGAATCCTGCTATGGACATATCAAGGATCTACCCAAAAAGAAGCTGGGGGTAGACATAGAGAATAATTTTGAGCCCACCTACCAGATTATCCCGGGTAAAGGAAAAATATTAAAAAAGCTCAAAACTTTGAGTAAAAAGATGGATGAAATTTACCTGGCTACCGATCTGGACCGAGAAGGTGAGGCTATTTCCTGGCATCTCTCCCAGGAGCTGAGCCACCCCAAAAAGGTAAGGATAGTTTTCAATCAGGTCACCAGAGAGGCTTTAAAGAGGGCGGTTGAGAATCCCGCTGATATTGACATGGGCAAAGTAGATGCCCAGCAGGGAAGAAGAGTGCTGGATAGACTGGTAGGATACAAAATATCCCCGCTTCTCTGGAAGAAGGTAAAAAGGGGACTTTCCGCAGGAAGAGTTCAATCGATAGCGGTAAGACTTATTTGTGAGAGAGAAGAAGAAATTGAGAAATTCTCTTTTATGGAGTACTGGACAATTTCAGCAAAATTCAGCCCATCTGGCAAAGCTAGATCCCTTCAGGCAAAGCTATATTCGCTAGAGGGTAAAAAGGTAAAGATATCCAGGGAAGAGGAAGCAGAGAAACATGCAGAGAAAATAGGAAAAGCGGCCTTCCGGGTTGCTGGATGGGAGGAAAAAGAGAAAACAAGATCACCTTCACCTCCCTTCACTACCAGCACCTTACAGCAGGTAGCAGGATATCAATTGGGATTTTCTAGCGCCAAAACTATGAAGCTGGCTCAAGACCTCTATGAAGGTCAGGACATTGGTGGAAAGGAAAGAGTGGGCCTGATTACCTACATGAGGACAGATAGCATGAGGATAGCCAAAGAAGCGCAGTTAGAGGCAAGGAATTTCCTTAAAGATGAGTATCCCAAAGAATTTATTCCTCAAAGGATACCCATATACAAAAACAGAAAATCGAGCCAGGATGCTCATGAAGCCATAAGACCTACGAAGGTCTCGCGGACCCCCGCATCTGTTAAGAACTATCTATCAAAGGATCATTTGAAACTCTATGCTCTTATCTGGAAAAGATTCCTGGCTTCCCAAATGGAGAAAGCTCTAATAAAAACATCAACGCTGGATATCCAGGGAGGAGAATATATTTTCAAGGCACAGGCAACCGAGGTTAAGTTTCCCGGCTTCATGAGAGTTTATAAGGAAAAAGCTGAAAAGGAGAGCCTCCTTCCCCGCCTCAAAAAAGGAGCTAAGCTAAAGTTAAAAGAGATCACCTCAAGACAGGAGTTCACCCAGCCTCCCTCTCGCTATACCGAAGCCTCCCTGGTGAAGACCCTGGAAGAGAAAGGCATAGGAAGACCCAGTACCTACGTCCCCACTATTTCCACTATTCGCCAGAGAAGATATGTCAATTGGGACAGGGGTGTGCTTATTCCAACCCCCCTGGCCAGAGTGGTTACCGAACTCCTGGTGGAGAATTTTTCTACCATCCTGGATACAGAATTTACCGCCCGCATGGAAGAAGGTCTAGACACAGTGGAAACAGGGAAAAAGAAGTGGAACCGCCTGGTAGAAGAGTTCTACAAACATTTCGAGAAGGAACTGACAGCTGCTGAATCCGCTATGAGGGATGTTAAAAAGGAAGGTCTGAAGATTCCCGAGACAAGGTGCAAGATGTGTGGCGGAAGAATGACTCTTAAATTTGGCCGCTGGGGGGAGTTCCTGGCCTGTTCAAACTACCCGGACTGCAAAAATACCCTGCCAGTGATGAAAAAAATAGGGGTGAGGTGCCCTTCCCCTGGATGCAAGGGGGAAATTATCGAGAGAACATCCCATAAGGGAAAAGTTTTTTACGGCTGCTCCAGATTTCCTGAGTGTAGGTTCGGCTCTCCTGGGGAGCCGATAGATAAGAGCTGCCCCCATTGCAACGGTCCCTACCTTGTCCGATTCAGGGACGGTTTTAAGTGCCCAGCTTGCAAAAAAACCCTTAAAGACGAGATAGTAATGAAGAGAAGAATAGGGAAAATTCCTTATAAAATCATCAAAAAAGGATCAAATGAAACTAGAGTGGGCTGAAAAATTCGGGATCTACCTCAGGGAGGAAAAGAATCTCTCTTTTCTTACCGTTAAAAGCTACCTCAGTGATACAAAAGATTTTTTACAATTTCTTTCCTCCTACAAAAAAAATGTGAATGAGGTGGATTATCCTCTAGTGCGAAGGTATCTGGCCGCTCTTCAGAAAAAAGGACTCTTGAGGTCTACTCTAGCTCGCCGTGTAGCCAGCCTGAGGAGTTTTTTTCATTATCTTCATCTTAAAGGAAAGCTAACAAATTTTCCCTTGATGAGTCTTCGAGGTCCCAAACTAGAAAGGAGAATTCCTTCCTTTCTGGAGGAGGATGAGGTGAGACGCCTTTTAGAATCGGCTGGGAGGAAAAATTTCTTTAGCTTAAGGGACAGGGCGGCCCTGGAACTTTTATATGGGACAGGAATGAGGGTAGCGGAGCTGGTAGATCTGGATCTGGAAAATGTAGATCTTCGAGAAGAGATAGTCAAAATTAAAGGAAAAGGCAACAAGGAAAGAATCGTTCCCCTGGGTAGATACGCTTTGGACGCCCTTATTCACTATCTGGAAGAAAGAGAAGGAAAAATCCAACAAGGAGCAAAAGCTCTGTTTATCAATAAGTCCGGAACGAGACTATCTGATAGAGCTGTCCGCAAAAGATTAGACAAGTATCTAGAGCTAGCTGGAATCTATAAATCAGCCAGTCCCCATACCCTGCGGCATTCCTTCGCTACTCATCTTCTCAACCGGGGGGCGGATCTTCGTTCCGTTCAGGAACTTTTGGGCCACGAAAGAATCTCCACCACGCAGGTCTATGCCCATGTTTACCCAAAGAGATTAAAGGAAGTCTATCAGAAGGCTCATCCTAGGGCCTGAAGAGGAGGCAAGATGATTCATTCCACCACCATCTTAGCAGTAAGAGGTAAAGAGGGAATAGCCATAGGGGGCGATGGACAAATCACTTTCCAGAACATCATTATGAAGCACCAGGCCAACAAGATAAGGAGCCTTTATAAAGGTAAAGTTCTGGCTGGTTTCGCCGGAGGAGTGGCTGATGCTCTCACTCTCTTTGAAAAATTTGAAAAGAAGATCGAACAGTATCGGGGGAACCTTTCCCGGGCTGCTCTGGAACTGGCCAAAGACTGGAGACAGGATAAGATACTGCGCAGGCTTGAGGCACTAATGATCGTGGCCGACCAGAAAAAAACTTTAATGATCTCGGGTAGTGGGGATGTTGTCGAACCTGACAACGAGGTAATTGCCATAGGCTCAGGTGCCGGTTATG
>SOJT01000029.1 GCA_004376485.1 Candidatus Aerophobota bacterium
TCTAAGAAATCGGGGACTTATAGATCCTGAAAAAATAGATGAATATATTGCCCGAGACGGATACAGTGCCCTGGCTAGAGTTCTTACTTCAATGACTCCAGGGGAGATAATTAAGGAAATCAAGGATTCTGGCCTGAGAGGAAGAGGGGGGGCTGGCTTTCCCACTGGAAAGAAATGGGAATTTGCTGCCGAGGCTGAAGGAGAAGAAAAGTATATAATCTGTAATGCTGACGAAGGTGATCCGGGCGCCTTTATGGACCGCAGTATCGTTGAATCTGATCCTCACTCAGTTCTAGAGGGTATCAGTATCGGAGCCAGGGCCATCGGAGCTCAGCACGGCTACATATATATAAGAAGTGAATACCCTATAGCAGTAAAAAGGATGAGAAAAGCCATTAAACAGGCCAGAGAATACGGCCTGCTGGGTGAAGATATACTTGGAACTGGATTTGATTTTGAGGTTAGTGTGCACCAGGGGGCAGGGGCATTTGTCTGTGGTGAGGAAACTTCTCTCATTGCTTCTTTAGAAGGAAGGCCACCCGAGCCTCGAATCAGACCTCCCTTTCCTGCTCAGTCGGGCCTGTGGGGTAAGCCTACTAATATTAACAACGTAGAGACCTGGGCCAACGTTCCTGAGATAATTAACCGGGGAGCCAGTTGGTATTCGCAGCTTGGAACCGATACCAGTAAGGGAACCAAGGTATTTTCACTGGTGGGGAAGGTGAAAAATACCGGACTGGTGGAGGTCCCTATGGGCATTACTTTTCGTAAGATTATTTATGATATTGGTGGCGGTATTCTGGAAGACAAGAAGTTTAAAGCGGTACAGACCGGCGGGCCCTCGGGCGGATGCATTCCGGAAGAATTACTGGATTTGCCCATAGATTATGAGAGATTAATCGAAGTGGGTTCCATTATGGGTTCAGGTGGAATGATCGTTATGGATGAGGATACCTGCATGGTAGACGTGGCCCGTTATTTTGTTGACTTTCTCAGAGGTGAGTCTTGCGGTAAGTGCACTTCCTGCCGGGAGGGGCTTGAGTCGATGTATCAGATTCTGACTGGAATCTGTGAAGGAAAAGGAACAGAAGGTGATGTGGAATTACTGCAAGAATTGGGTTCCGCAATTAAAGATGGCTCCATGTGTGCCTTAGGAGGAACTGCAGCTAACCCGGTTTTAAGCACCATTCGCTATTTTGAAGATGAGTATTGGTCCCATATCAGAGAGCAAAAGTGTTCGGCAGGAGTATGTAAGGAATTGATCCGCTATTCAGTAGACAGAGAAGAGTGTACTGGTTGCCTTCGATGTGTTAAAAACTGTCCTAGTAGTGCTATCAGCGGACAAAAAAAAGAACCGGTCAACCTTGATCAGGAAAAATGCATCAAATGCGGGATCTGTTTTGAGGTATGTAAATTCAAAGCTATAGTTATAGAGTAGCCGGAGAGATTGATGAAGCTGGGAAAGATAAAGGAGATTCTAGAAGCAAAGGTAATTGTAGGGGCCTCCCTGGAAAGAGAAATAAGAATGATCTGTGCCTG
>SOJT01000167.1 GCA_004376485.1 Candidatus Aerophobota bacterium
AGGTTTGCTGGAGGGGGACGAGTTTGCACACTCACTTACCCCCATATCAACCGGCACACACAAAATCTTTGGGACAGTTGGCGGTGTAATTATGGCATTTGCAGCAATACTTGCTTTTGTTTCTACGGCCAACGCTGGCATATTGGCTGCCTCACGCTTTCCTATGGCAATGAGTCGCGACCAACTCCTGCCGGAATTTTTTGCAGAGGTGAATAAGCGATTCAACACACCTCATTTCTCTATAATATTTACTGGAATTTTTATGATAGTGGTTATACTCTTTCTGAACCTTGAGAATCTTGTAAAAGTGGCCTCTACCATGAAAATCATATTATTTATATTCGTGATACTGGCATGCATTATTATGCGGGAGTCGAGAATTCTGAATTATAAGCCAACATTCATTTCGCCGTTATATCCCTGGCTACCCATAGTGGGACTAATCGCTTATGGTTTTTTCTTATATTCGATGGGTAGTGTGGCGCTTTTGGTAACAGGCGGGTTCATCCTTTTAAGCATTCTATGGCATAAGATTTACGTTGGTGAGAAGGCTATGCGTAAGGCTGCATTGATACATATTGTTGAGCGTGTCACAGCTAAAGAGATAGCAGGCGATTCATTAGGCGCTGAGCTGCGCGAGATTTTAGAAGAGCGTGATGAAATAGTTGAGGATAGATTTGATAGATTAGTGAAAGAATCTGAAATAATTGACATAGGTAAACAAATTACCCTTATAGATTTTTTCAAAATTGTTGCAAAGAAAATCGCCGAACCATTAAACATTGATGCCAGGCAATTGCTTGATTCTTTTATCGCACGTGAGGAGGACTCAACAACGGAAATACGACCCGGGTTGGCGATTCCACATATAACCATTGATGGTGAGCATAAATTCGAGCTGGTTATAGCAAGATGCGAGGCTGGTATTAATTTCACTCAAGACTTGCCACCTGTTTATGCTGCGTTCATATTAGTGGGTTCGCGTGACGAAAGGAGCTTCCATTTACGTGCACTATCAGCGATTGCACAAATTACACAAGATGTGGATTTTGACAAGAACTGGCTGCGGGCTAAAAACATTGAGGAGTTGCGCGATATTGTACTTCTGGCAAAAAGGCATCGTAAAAGTGCTTGAGAGTTCAAACTAAGATTTGACAAATGAAGAAATGATGAGAAAATACCCATTCTACTTATTTGTCATAATAGGTTTATCAGTACTCATCATCTTTTTTGTGATCCTTCCCTTAAGGGAGAAGAGCGAAGAGAGTATCTACAGGGGGAAGGCAGAGGTGATGGTGGCCGAGCAAATCAAGGCTCGTGGAGTTAAGGATGAGAAGGTTCTTCAGGCTATGGGGAAAGTTCCCCGTCACAGGTTCGTTCCTGAGAATCTCATACCCCATGCCTATGAGGATAGCCCTCTTCCCATAGGATTTGGCCAGACCATTTCTCAGCCCTACATTGTGGCTTTAATGACAGAGCTTCTGAATCCTGAAGGTTCGGACAGGGTCCTGGAGGTGGGGACAGGTTCAGCATACCAGGCAGCGGTTCTTTCCGAGATTGTGAATGAGGTTTATACCATTGAGATTTTTGAGGAGCTGGGAACCTCGGCTAAAGAGAGACTGGAGGATCTAGGATATGATAATGTAAAGGTGAAGATAGCCGACGGATACTACGGTTGGCCAGAGTATGCGCCTTTTGATGCCATCATTGTCACCTGCGCCGCCTCCCATATTCCTCCTCCCCTTATCCAGCAGCTGAGTGAGGGAGGGAAAATGTGTATCCCCGTGGGAAGCGTATTCTGGGCTCAAAATCTGATGCTGGTGGAAAAGAAAAATGGCAAAATTATCAGCAGGAATATCCTACCGGTAAGATTCGTCCCCATGCTGGGTGAACATTAGATATCAGAATGAACATCTTTCTTTCCCTATTTTTCATCTCCCTCTCCCTTCTCTCCTACGAAATTCTCCTTATGAGAATTTTTTCCATCACCAGCTGGTCTCACTTCGCCTATATGGCTATTAGTATTGCCCTTTTAGGCTTTGGAGCAAGCGGAAGCTTTATCGCTCTATTCAGAGAAAAGCTTAGAAAAAGATTTTATTCTCTTTTTACTCTTTTCTCTTTTCTCTTTTCCATATCCCTGTATTTCTCCTTGGTTCTTTCTCAGAGAATCCCCTTTGACCCTTTTCTTATTGTCTGGTTCAAAGAGCAGTACCTTTATCTTTTAGGATATTACCTGGTCCTGTTCATTCCTTTCTTTCTGGGAGCTAGTTGCATCGGCATCTCCTTCATAAGATTTGCCGGCAAGATACATAAAGTTTACTTCTATAATCTCCTGGGTTCAGGAGCGGGAGCCCTCGCAGCCGTCCTTTTGATGTATGTTCTTTCCCCCACTCATCTCCTTCTTACCATAGCTGCCCTCGCTTTTTTGGCCAGCGTCATTTCCGCCCTCAGTCTGAGTAAAAGAGTCCTCCAGCTCCTCATTTTAGCCTCATTTTTTATAATGTTGGGTTTTTTTCTTTATCCTCCCCGGCTTCAGATATCCCAATACAAAGCTCTGATGACCTCTCTTCATTTACCTGGAGCCAGGGTCTTGAGCCAATCTTCCTCTCCCCTGGGGGTAATCCATGTACTGGAATCTCCAGCTATAAGGTATGCCCCGGGACTGAGTTTGAATTTTCAGGGTGAGCTTCCTCCTCAGCTAGCCCTTTTTATAGATGCAGATTCTATGTGCGCCATAACCAATTTTGCCGGCGATCTAAAAAACTTAAGGTATTTAGATTACAGGAGTGCAGCTTTAGCCTATCATCTTCTGGAGAACCCCAGGGTTCTTATTCTGGGTTCAGGAGGAGGCTCAGAAGTTCTCACCGCTTTATATCACGGAGCCTCATCAGTAGAAGCTGTAGAGATAAATCCTCAGATAGTGGATCTGGTAAGGGAGAAATACGGTGAGTTTTCTAATCATATTTATTCACGGCCAGAGGTGAGCGTCAAAGTAGCCGAGGGCCGTGGATTCATCCAGGCTAGTCCAGAGAAGTACGATCTAATCCAGATAGCCCTCCTGGACTCTTTTGCTGCCTCATCAGCAGGAGTTTACGCTCTCTCAGAGAGCTACATTTATACCGTTGAGGCTATGAAAGAGTATCTTGGGCATTTGAGTTCTGAAGGAATTCTCTCTATTACCCGATGGTTAAGGATGCCTCCCCGGGATGGAATTAAGCTATTTGCTACCGCAGTGGAGGCTTTGGAAGAGCTTGGAGCATCTGATCCTTCTTCCCATTTGATCTTTATAAGAAGCTGGGCCACCTCAACTTTACTCGTTAAAAGCTCTTCCTTCAGTTCCTCTCAAATAGAGGAGCTCAGGGAGTTTAGTGAAGAGCGGCTGTTCGATATTATCTGGTACCCTGGCATTAGACCAGGTGAGGTCAATCGATATAATATCCTGGAAAGACCCCATTACTATGAGGCCAGCTCCAGGATTCTTTCACCAGATAGAGATAGCTTTTACCGGGACTATTTGTTTGACATTGTCCCGGCCACCGACAACTCCCCCTATTTTTTCCATTTTTTTCGCTTGAGATCCCTGCCCCATCTTCTTAAAACCATGGGGGCCGAATGGGTGCCCTTTATGGAATGGGGTTATATCATTCTCCTGGCAACTCTAGTCCAGGCAGTGGGGGTGAGTATTTTTCTCATCATCCTGCCCCTGTTTTTCCTGAAAGGCACAAGGACAAGGGGAAGTAGGACGAGAGTCTTTATCTATTTTCTCTCATTAGGGCTGGCCTATATGTTTATGGAAATTTCCTTCATTCAGAAATTTACCCTCTTTCTTTCCTATCCCATCTATGCAGCAGCCGTCATCATAGCAGGTTTTCTGTTTTTCTCCGGATGGGGAAGCTATCTATCCGGGCGATTTTCCCTGGCGAACTCTTCTAAAATAGCTGTGGCTGTGGGAGCAATAATAATGGTTACTTTGGTCTATCTATTTTTCATTGATCACATCTTCAGCTTCTTTATCTCCTTCCCTGATTCCATCAAAATTCTTATTTCCCTTCTTCTCATCGCTCCCCTGGCCTTCTTTATGGGAATGCCTTTCCCTCTGGGCCTGGGGATAGTTTCCTCTGGGAATCCCCCCTTAGTTCCCTGGGCCTGGGGTATCAATGGCTGCGGCTCGGTCATAAGCCCGGCACTGGCTACCGTTTTAGCCATATCCTTTGGATTCAATGTAGTGGTATCATGTGCTCTGTTTCTCTATCTTCTGGCAGCGCTAAGCCTCATCCCTCATCTCTCAGCCATTGGAAATGTTCCCTGAGCCCTGCCTCCAGTCCAATCTTCGGCCTATAATCTAGCTCTTTCTTTGCTTTAGAGATGCTCGCCCAGGTATGGGTTACGTCTCCTGGCTGTTTTTTCCTGCGTGCTATTTTGGGATCGAGCCCGCTTACCCTGGCAATAAGAGAAAGAGCTTTATTCAGACTTATGCGAGATCCAGAGGCAATGTTATAGACTCCCTGGCCTCTCTTTGCCGCCAGCAGGGTAGCGTCAACGGCGTCTGAAACATAGGTAAAATCCCTGGTTTGCTCTCCCGAACCATAGATTTCCAGCCTCTCACCTTTTAGCATTTTCTTAATGAATTTGCTGAAGGCCTCATCCGGCCTCTGTCTTGGTCCATAAACGGTGAAGTATCGAAGAGAAACTACCGCAAGACCCCAGATTCTGCTGTACATCTGGCAAATTTCCTCACATAACTTCTTGGAATATCCGTAAGGGGAGATAGGTTTTAATTTGCGAGACTCCTCAATGGGCAGTTCACTTTCCGCTACTTCCCCATAGACCGAGGATGAGGAGGCGAAAATTACCCTTTTCACCCCAGAATTTCTTGATAGATTGAGGATATTTGTGGTGCCAAGAAGGTTATTTTCCACATATCTTAAAGGGTCCCTCAGTGAGTTTCTCACTCCGGCGATGGCCGCTTGATGATAAACAAGGGATACCCCTTGGAATAGATGCTTTAAGTCACCCAATATAGATTCTTCGACAAATTGAAATTTCTTATAGTCCCTGAGGATCTTTAAGTTCCTCATCTTCAACTGGCGGGGATAATAGGGATCGAAATTATCTATGCCTAAGACATCCTCGCCCTCTTTAAGGAGCCTTTCCGCCAGATGAGATCCAATAAATCCACAGCAGCCGGTTACTAGAATCATGAGAAAATATCCTCCCCTTTTACTTCAGAGTAGCACTTCTTTGACAGTGGTGATAGTATGGATTGTATCATGGTAATTCCTGCATGTCAAAAGGGATGGCTCCATTAGAGTTTCCCCAAAATCCTGTGTGCTTTTTCGCAAGGTTATCCTTGGGCCCGCTGGAGCTATAGTTTTCGCGGGGCTAAGCTTCTCGAGGTGAGATTTGACCTGTTTCTATTATGCTGATAATATACTGGCAAAGAAAAGAGGGGCTTCTTATGAGCGGGGAAAGTGGATATGTCTAAAGATACGACCTTGAAGGTGCAAGTTCCCTTAGTTGATCTGAAATCTCAGTATGAGACTATTAAGAG
>SOJT01000014.1 GCA_004376485.1 Candidatus Aerophobota bacterium
GCGCTTCCCACAGAAATAACAGAGGCTCCTGAGCGGATGTAATCGGCTGCGTTATTTAGATCTACACCCCCTGTGGGATTGAGCAAGACTTGAGGCAGAGGTGCTTTTATGGCCTTAATATAATCTGGTCCTCCCAACTGCTGAGCCGGAAAGATCTTAACTAAATCTGCCCCTTGCTCCCAGGCCCTGACTATCTCTGTGGGAGTCATGGCCCCTGGAATCACTATCTTACTGTATCTCTTGCACACTTTAACCAGTCCCTCATTGAAGCAGGGCGCCACAATAAACTCAGCTCCTGCTAAGATAGAAGCCCTGGCAGTTTCTGCATCAAGAACTGTCCCTGCCCCCAGGAGTACTCCCCCGCCGGATTCTTCAGCAATGGTCTCTATTACACCTATAGCGTTGGGGACGGTCATGGTTATTTCAATGATGTCTATACCTCCTTCTCTCACTGCCTCAACCACTTTCAGGGCTCCCTTTGCCGATTTAGCTCTTATGACGGGAATTATTCCACAGGCAAAGAGACGCTTAAGATTCTTCTCCTTTGAACTCATGATCTATCTCCCTTCTCAAGATTTTAACGCTGAATTCGAAAATCTTTGCCTCCTAAATGTTTCTCAACTTCTTTTAGGCTGAACCAGCTTAGATCCCCAGGAATGGTTTGCTGAAGAGCAGCCATTGCGTCCCCGAAAGAGATTCCTTTCTCGATATCGCCGCTGAGGTATCCATACAAAAAGCCGGCTGTGTAAGCATCGCCTGCACCCACACGATCTATGATTTCTATATCGTAGCTTTTTCCTGTGTAGAGTTTGTCAGCTAAAGCAATACTCCTCCATCCTCCGGTAAGAACGGTTTTCACTTCCCTTAGAGTAATTACCACCACCGACGGGTTAAACATCTCCTTAAGTTTTCGTGCTACTTCTTCGTAGGAGTCTTTCAATCCAAAAACTTCTTCTGCATCAAATTGCGTGGTGATGATTATATCTACCTCACCCAACAGCTTGGAAAGGCATCTTCTTGCCTCCTCTGGGGACCAGAGTCTTGCCCGATAGTTAATATCAAAAGAGATCTGGCATCCTTGATTTTTGGCTTCCCGGATTGACTCACCTACCACCTCAGCACAGCCCTTGCTCAGGGCAGGAGTGATTCCACTAACATGGAAAAGCCTTGCTCCCTTGAAAGCCATCTGCCAGTTTACCTCTCCAGGGGTAAGCTTACTTACTGTAGAGCTGCCCCGGTCGTATATCACGCTGCTGGCTCTGGGAGCGCTGCCCAGCTCAAGGTAGTATATACCTACTCGGCCCTCATTGGTCCAAACGATTTGTGAAGTATCCACCCCGTGTTCCCGGGCTTTATTAGCTACCATTCTACCCAAAGGGTTATTAGGCAACTTACTGATCCAAGAAGATGAGAGACCGAGTCTGGATATTCCTGCAGCTACATTTAGCTCGCTTCCCCCCACATTGATTTCAAACCTATCGGCCTGTTCCAAACGTCTGTACCCCAATGGGGAAAGCCTCAACATAGCTTCGCCCAT
>SOJT01000030.1 GCA_004376485.1 Candidatus Aerophobota bacterium
TCCCGGTTTAGCTAGCACTCTCTTTTTTCGAGAGACTTTTGCTGCTTTTCCTAAAATCCCTGCTAAGCCCATAATAAATGGCCTCGGCCCCGAGCTCTTCCTCTATTCGCAAAAGTCGATTATACTTGGCTGTTCTCTCGCTCCGGCTACAGGAGCCGGCTTTTATCTGACCCGCATGTAGCCCCACTGCTAGATCAGAAATGGTAGTATCTTCGGTCTCACCGGAACGATGAGATACAACAGTGGCATACCCGTGCTGTTTGGCTATCTCAATGACTTCCAGGGTCTCACTAAGAGTCCCCACCTGATTCGGCTTAATGAGAATAGCATTGGCCACTCCCATTTCTACGCCTTTCTTAAGACGAGAGGTATTGGTTACAAAAAGATCGTCACCCACAATCTGAATTTTTCTGCCCAGCCTCTGGGTAAGGAGTTTCCAACCTTCCCAATCATCCTCAGCTAACCCATCCTCTATAGAAATAATGGGAAAATGGGAGACGAGATCATCGTAAAAATCAACAAGTTCCTCGGTGGCCATTTCCTTCTTTGTCTCAGCTTCTAGAATATAGGTGCCATTGTGATAGAAACTACTGGCCGCAGGATCCAAAGCCAAGGCCACATCCTTACCTACCTCATAACCTGCCTCCTGGATAGCCTCCACCATTAGCTCTAGAGCCTCCCGATTGGAGGATAGATTAGGTGCAAAACCTCCTTCATCTCCCACCGCACTGCTGTAGCCTCTTTTTCTTAGAGCTATCTTCAAATGATGGAAAGTCTCAGTCCCCATACGCAGGGCCTCCGAAAAACTGGAAGCTCCCACTGGCATAATCATAAATTCCTGAAGATCTACATTGTTATCGGCGTGCTTTCCTCCATTCAAAACATTCATCAGAGGAACAGGAAGCATCTTCGCTCCTATTCCTCCCAGGTATTTATAAAAAGGAAGATCTAGAGAGCAGGCGGCAGCTTTAGCTGTGGCCAGCGAGACAGCCAGAATAGCATTGGCTCCTAGTCTCTGTTTATTCTTGGTTCCATCCAGTTCAATCATAATCTCATCGATCTCTCTCTGGCGAAGGGGATCCTCACCCTTGAGCTTTGGCTGTATTATTTCATTCACATTCTTAACCGCCCGAGTTACACCCTTTCCCATCCATTTCTCCCCTCCATCTCTAAGTTCCACAGCCTCGTGCTCCCCTGTGGAAGCCCCGGAGGGGACGGCTGCACGTCCGGTAGCTCCACCATCCAAGAATACTTCTACCTCCACGGTAGGGTTTCCCCGAGAATCCAGAATCTGCCTTGCCTTTATGCTCCTAATCTTTTCTGCCATGGCTCACCTCTAGACCTTCTCCAGGCGGATCTCATCCCCATCTCTCACCTTCTTAAACTCTTCCAGGCTTCCCTCAATCTTTCCCAGCATAATAACCGAACTGGCCGGCTTTATTTCCTCTCCCTGGCTGATGGGGGTAGGGCCAAAAAATATACAGAAGGCCCTCCCTGGCGGCCAAAAGGCAATATCACCCTTTTCCACCACTTC
>SOJT01000097.1 GCA_004376485.1 Candidatus Aerophobota bacterium
TCTTAAATTGGAATACCTCTTTCCTACCGGCTCTTTCAAAGATCGTGGAGCTAGCCTATTGATAAGCAAGGTAGGGGAGCTAGGGATCAAGGAGGTAGTGGAAGATTCTTCCGGTAATGCAGCAGCAGCTATAGCTGCCTACTGTGCTGCCTCCAGGATAACCTGTCACATTTACGTACCAGAAGCCACCTCATTTGGTAAACTGACCCAGATAAGGATGTACGGAGCCAGGTTAGTGAAAGTGCCTGGATCAAGGGAAGATACGGCCAGGGCAGCCTTTGAAGCTGCAGAGCAAACTTACTATGCTAGCCATTACTGGAACCCTTTCTTTTTTCAGGGAACCAAGACTTTTGCCTTTGAAATCTGGGAGCAGCTGGGATGGGAAGTTCCCCATAACCTCATCATCCCGGTGGGTCATGGTACTCTCCTATTAGGTGCTTATTTAGGTTTCCAGGAACTTGAGGCCTCGGGGATGATCAAAAAAATTCCCCGGATTTTTGCTGTTCAGTCAGAGAATTGCTGTCCCCTCTTTCGAATATTTCATGAGGGTCTTACTTACCTGCCTCAAATTGCCAAGAAGGAAAGCTTGGCTGAAGGAATTGGTATTGCTAGACCCCTTCGCTGGAAGCAGATCATTGAAGCGGTAAAATCATCAGGGGGGACATTTTTGAAGGTTTCTGAGGAGGAGATTGTTAGTTCGTTAAGGGAACTCTCGCAGCAGGGCTTTTTCCTGGAACCTACCTCGGCCGCGGCTCCTGCAGCCCTGGGTAAGCTCATCAACAGGGGATTGATTCATTCCTCCGAAGTTACCGTGGTTCCTCTTACAGGGACAGGACTCAAGGTGGCCGATAAAATCGCCTCTAATATCCTTGATCCCTCAGGAAAATATTAGTATTTAGAAGATTTATACGGGTATCGAGGGGAAGAGTCCCTCGATATTCTTGAGATATTAGAACTTAAGCAATGCAAGGACAAAGAAGGATGATGCAGGGATGAAATACCGTGACCTTATAAAAGAGATAGGGGAGGGAAGAATTGCCTCTGCCTATTTATTTGAAGGAGAGGAGGATTATCTTAAGGAAGAGGCTTTAAGGAAGCTTAGAGAGATCCTAATTTTTCCCGGTTATGAAGATTTTGACTGCGAGGATTTTTCTTGCCGGGATACTTCCATCTCTCATCTTTTAGAATTGGTTAATACTTTTCCTTTTCGGGGAAAGAGGCGATTGGTCATTGCAAGAGATATGGATGAGTGCCTTCCGGCTTATGGGAAAGCTATGGTTGAATACCTGGATCACCCGATGCCCTCTACCTGTCTGGTGGGCCTCGGAAGGAAATTTAACAGAAAAACAAAGTTTTATAGAAGTTTTGAGGAAAGGGGGAAGATTGTTTCCTTTTACCCCTTAAGAGATGAAGAAGTTATTGATTGGATCAGGGGGAGGGTGAAAAAGGAGGGAAAGAAAATCTCTCCTCAGGCAGGGATTTATCTTCAGGAAAGGGTAGGAAATGACCTTCGTAGCCTGAGGGGGGAAATTGAAAAGCTAGTTTTGTTTTCTCATCCTAAAGCCTTTATAGAGAAGGAGGATGTGGAAAATCTGGTGGGGAAAGGAACAGGTCCTGACATCTTTGATCTGACCAAAGCCATCCGGGAAAGAAGGGTACCTGCAGCTCTCTTGAGTCTATCGCAGCTTTTGGATAGAGGGGAGAAGCCCACCCGAATCCACGCTCTAATTGCCCGGGAGATTAAGATCCTGCTGAGATTGAAGGAAAAGGGAGGTAGAACTACCCCAGATGAGGCCTGTTCTATCATATTTCCCGCCAAGGGACATTATACCCGTTTTTATTGGGATATTGCCCGCTCCTACATCCAGGCTTCTAAGGAGTTCACTCGAGAAGAGTTGATTAATGGATACCATAGGTTAGTGGAAGCAGAGCTGTCAATAAAGACAGGTAGAGAAGATCAAGGAAGAGCCCTGGAAAAGATGATCTTAGATTTCTTGGTTAGAGAAGATATTCGAAGCGGGGAGCAGTTATCTTATCCTTAGCTTTGTTGCTTCTATAGTATTTTTCAGGAGAATAGCCGTTGTAACCGGACCTACTCCTCCCGGTACTGGAGTAATGTAGGATGCTCTCTCTTTGGCTTCTTCAAATTCTACATCTCCTACAATCTTTCCTTCCACCCGGTTGATTCCCACATCGATAACTATGGCTCCCTCCCTTATCCATTCTCCTTTGATGAGGTGGGCTTTTCCCACAGCCACGATAAGAATTTCTGCTCTCTTGACATACTCTGGCAGAGTCCCCCTTTCTCCAGTAGCAATATGGCAGACACTGATGGTGACAAACTTATCCAGAAGAAGAAGGGCGGTTGGTTTGCCCACAATATCACTGTGGCCTACCATGACCGCTTCTTTGCCATAGAGATCTACACCGGTAGATTTTATGAGCTCCATGATAGCCATAGCCGTACAGGGCCCCAAAATGGGTCTACCAAAAACTACCATACCCATATTAGCTGCAGAAACTCCCTCCACATCTTTGTCTGGATGAATGGTAGCCTGAAGGGTTCGAGCATCTAAAGCTTGAGGTAGAGGCATTTGGAGAATTATTCCACTGACCCCTTTATCCCCATTTAGTTTTTGAATAAACTCACTCATTTCCTTCTGAGAGATGGTAGTATCAAACTGATGCAGTTTATATTCAATACCCACCTTTTCGCATGATCTTCGCTGGGAGCGGATATAAACCGTGGATCCCGGATCTTCCCCTACCTGAATAGCAGCCAGAGAAGGAACATGTCCCTTCTTCTTCAGGTTTTCCACCTCTTCCTTTATTTCTTCTCTTATTTTTCCGGCAATTGTCTTTCCATCTATGATTTGAGCAGACATCTAAACCTCCCTATGTAACTCAAGTTGAATATCTTGAGTTTTGGAAATCTTGCGCTCTTATAAAGAACTTACATTTTAAGTAACGAAGTTTTTCCTCACTGCATTATCTTCCGCGAGGAAAGAGAAAAGGTCGAACCTCCATGGCTTAGAGGATCACTAGAACAATCCTATGGTTTTCCCTGTCTCGTCAATATCCACATCCACAGCCGCTGGCCGGGAAGGGAGTCCTGGCATGGTAGGAAAGACACCACAAAGAGGATAGAGAAACCCAGCCCCTACCGAGGCACGAACATCACGAACAGGTAAGACGAAATTCTTGGGCACTCCCTTTAGATTAGGATCATGGGAAAGAGAAAGATGGGTCTTGGCCATGTTGATGGGCAGCTTATCAAATCCCAGTTTGGCATAAAGTTTAATTCGCTCTTCCGCCAGGGAATCATAATGAACGTCCCTGGCTCCGTAGATTTTGGTGGCAATAGTGTGGATTTTCTCCTTGATGGAAATATCATCGGGATAAAGAAAATGGAAATGATTGGGTTTTTCACAGGCTGCCACTACTGCCTCAGCTAATTTCATGCCTCCTTCTCCGCCTTTGGCCCATACCTCTACTGGCACAGCCTCTTCAGCTCCTGCCTCAAGAGCTTTTCTGCGCACTAGCTCGATTTCAGCATCGGTATCGGGGGTGAACCGGTTGATAGCTACCACAGCCGGAACGCCAAAAGTCTTTACGATATCTATAGCTTTGGCCAGATTCTCACATCCCTTTTCCAGGGCTGGCATGTTTTCCGTTTCGGCAAACTTCTTTATGGTTTGGTATTTTTGTCCTGGTTTGAGGACAAAAGCTCCTCCATGCATCTTCAGAGCCCTAATGGAGGCTACAATTACTGCTGCATCCAGCTTTAGTCCACTCTGTCGACAGGTCACATCAACGATCTTCTCAAAACCACAATCGGCACCAAACCCACTTTCAGTAACCACATAGTCAGCCAGCTTCAAGGCTACCATGTCAGCCAGGGCAGAATTATTTCCGTGAGCTACATTGGCAAAAGGACCGGCATGACAAATAGCAGGGGTATTTTCTGTAGTTTGTACTAGATTGGGTTTGATGGCATCTTTCATCAGAACTGTCATCGCTCCGGCCATTTTGAGATCCTCTGCCGTTACCGATTTGCCATCGTGGGTATAACCAACCACTGTCCTGCCCAATCTTTCTCTCAAATCTTTTAAGCTTGTGGTCAGAGCCAGGATAGCCATGGTCTCCGTAGCCACGGTGATATCATAGCCGGTTTCCCGGGGATAGCCATTAGTTGGGCCACCCAGTCCTACAATGATCTGCCTAAGAGCTCTAGCATTGACATCGACACAGTAGCGCCAGGTAATTTTGTGAGGATCTAGATGGTAAGGGTTGCCATGAAGGAGGGTTTCATCAATGCGGGCTGCCAAGAGATTATGAGCTGTATCCACGGCATGAATATCCCCGGTGAAATGTAGGTTGATGCTTTCCATAGGGAGAAACTGGGAATAACCTCCACCACATGCTCCTCCTTTGATCCCGAAGGTTGGGCCTTTTGAGGGCTCACGGGTAGCATTGCATACTTTCTTTCCTATCTTCGCCAGGGCCTGTCCTAGTCCACAGGCAACCACCGTCTTCCCTTCCCCTAAAGGGGTAGGAGTGATGGCAGTAACGGTGATGAATTTCCCGTTTGGTTTGTCCTTCAATCTTTCCAGTACCTCAAGAGAAATTTTGGCTATGTGTTTTCCGTGAAACTCGATTTCATCTTCCTCTAGACCCAGATCTTTGGCTATCTCTGCGATAGGTCTCAGTTTCGCTGCCTGGGCAATCTCAAGATCCGATAGCATAGGGCTCCTCCTTACTATTTTCTTAGCGCGCCGATGAAACTCATTGCCTCCGCTCTGGTAGCGGCATTTTCCCTGAATATCCCCCTGACAACAGAAGTGATGGTTGTTGTTCCCGATTTTCTTACCCCTCTTATAGACATACAGAGGTGCTCGGCCTCTATGATGACCATAACTCCTCTTGGCCTCAGGATATCGTTGACTACATCAGCGATCTGGGTGGTTAACCTCTCCTGTACCTGGAGTCTTTGACTGAGGATGCTGATAACTCGGGCTAACTTACTTAGTCCGGTAACTCTGCCATCTTTGGGAATATAGGCGATGTGCGCTTTTCCTAAGAAAGGTAAAAGGTGATGTTCACAGAAGGAATAAAGGGGGATATCTCTTAATAGAATTATCTCATCATGTTTTTCTGCTTTTAGAATGTTTAATATTTCTCGGGGGTCTTTTCCTATTCCTGCGAAGATATCCTCACACATTTTTGCTACTCGGCCGGGAGTCTCTTTAATGGCCTCTCTATCGGGATTTTCCCCAATTCCTTCCAGGAATAATCTAACCGCTTTCTTAATCTTTTCTTTGTCCATATTACCCTGAGTTTGTGAATTTTTTCTCAAGATTTCAGAGTATTATAATGATACCTATCTTTTCTGTCAAATAGCCCAAAAGATGATTTTGGGCGGGGAGCAAACCCTACCCGACAGTCTTAAACTGGTATCAAAAATCAAAATTTTGTTGCAAATTATTTTGGATTTGGCATAATATTGAATGTCAAAGAGCGTTAGTCTAACTATG
>SOJT01000184.1 GCA_004376485.1 Candidatus Aerophobota bacterium
AAACTCTCTTTTTCCTTAAGCTATAGCAGAATCTTTGTCTTACGTCAAGAAATCTTTAGTATGACCAGTGTAGGTCTTGTCATCTAAATTGACCGATGAAAAATTTCTGCTAGAGTAAGCGAAATGTCCCGTTAATCGAAAAAGGAGGGGGTCCTATAAGAGATGCTCTCCTTTGACGAGGAGATATTCGTGGATAGACAAACAGGAAATGATACTGAGGGATCCTCTTTGAGTACGATAAGCAGGTACCTGGGAGAAATAGGCAAAACTCCCCTGCTTACCCGGGAAGGGGAAGTGATGCTGGGGAAAAGGATACAAGAGGGCAAACGAAACTTTATCTACGGGGTAGTAGAGGCAGCGGGACTTATCAAAAATAACTCGTATCTTTTGAGTCTGTTTAAGAAAAAAGGCGGATTGGAGAAAGATCTGGATAATGTAGAAAAGGATCTAGATAGAGTAAGAGAGATAGCTGATTTTCTAGAAGCCGAGAGGAAGAAGCTTCAGCAAATAAAGCCAGGAGAGGCCAGAGAGAGAGTAGAACAAATTCTGGAGGAGATTAAAAAGGCAAGATCTGTTTATGAGACATATAGAAAGAAAATGATGGAGGCCAATCTACGTTTGGTAGTAAGCTTTGCTAAAAAGTACATAAGGAGAGGAGTCCCCTTTTCTGATCTTATTCAAGAAGGTAATATTGGTCTTTCCCGGGCGGTAGATAAATTTGATTATAGGTCAGGAAAAAGATTCAGCACTTATGCCAGTTGGTGGATCCGTCAGGCATTATCTAGAGCTATTACCGATCAATCTCAGAGTATCCGTATTCCCGTCCACATAGCTCATCTCATGCGGAAACTTAGCAGAATTTCCCGGCAACTGGAGCAGGAGCTAGGTAGAGAGCCTTCTTCCGAGGAAATTGCTGAGCGGGCGGATATTCCCCTTCAGAGGATCAGGGAAACAATGGTGGTAGGCCAGGCTACGGTGTCCATTGATACATTAGTGGGAGAAGATAAGGATACTCCTATGATTGACTTCGTTTCTGACTCTAGCATTCCTCCCCCGGTATATAAGGTTACTTTGGATATGCTGAAGGAAGAGGTAAAGGGCCTGTTGGAAGAAGTTATCAAAGATGAGCGCGAGTCAGATATATTAAAACTTCGTTTTGGATTAGAGAAGAAAGAGAACCATTCCTTACGAGAAATTGGGAGAAAATATGGAGTCAGCAGGGAGAGGATCAGGCAAATCCAGGAGAGAGCTTTGAGAAAATTGAGGGTTGAAGCTGAGAAAAGAGGCTTAAGAAGCTATTTGGAGCTACTTGATATGCTCAGAACAACCCTGGAAGAAAGCTATGCTGACTGAAGTGAGGATGATCTTTGGCCAATCTTTCCGTGGGGATAATTGGTTTACCTAATGCGGGGAAATCCACTTTATTTAATGCCCTTACCCATACTAAAGCACAGGTAGCCAGTTTTCCCTTCACTACTGTTTCTCCTAATGTGGGCATGGTTTCTGTTCCTGATGATCGATTGGATAAGTTAGCTCGGTTAATTAATCCCCAAAAGGTAACTCCAGCGGCAGTTGAGTTTGTTGATGTGGCCGGTCTGGTGAGAGGTGCCCATAAGGGAGAAGGGCTTGGCAATGAATTTCTCTCACGCATAAGGGGTATGGATGTTCTGGTTGAAGTGGTAAGATGCTTTCAGAGAGATGAGGTTGCTCATCCCGAAGGAAAGGTAGATCCAGTAAGTGATATACAAATTATCGAACTAGAGCTTATTTTGTCAGATCTTGAGATGCTTCAGCGAAAATTGACAAAACTTCACAAACTGGTAAAATCCACCCCAAAGGAGAATGAAGACAGGCTCATTCTCTTGCAAAGAGCCAAGGAGCATCTTGAGGAAGCTAAGTCATTAAGGAAAGTCCTTTCGGAAGAAGAAAGCCACAAGTTAAAGGAAGAGGATTTCTTGACCACCAAACCCTTGGTATATGTAGCTAATGTGGGTGAAGATGATCTTACTTCTCCTTCCCCTCTTCTTAGGCAGCTCAGGCAATATTTACTAAGGGAAGGGGAGGAGGGAATAGAAATATGTGCTGAGTTAGAGGAAGAACTGGGGGATCTTTTGCCTGAGGAGAAAGAAGAATTCTTGAGGGAGCTGGGTATAAAAGAAGAGGGGCTTACCAGGCTTTTGAAGAGAACTTATCCGCTCCTCAATTTGATAACCTTCTTTACCATTACTGGAGGTCAGGAAGTAAGAGCATGGCCTTTTCAGAAGGGAGGTATGTCCCATAAGGCTGCTGGAAAGGTTCATTCAGATATGGAAAGAGGATTTATTCGAGCCGAGGTAATTCCTGCGAAGGAACTTCTGGAAATAGGATCTTTCAAAGTAGCCAAAGAAGAGGGAAAGATGAGGACAGAAGGAAAGAAATACCGGGTAGAAGATGGTGATGTAATACATTTTATCTTCAGTGAGTAGATAGCCTGCCAGCAGGGGAGGTGGATTTTAGCAATGGATACTTATGAGGTTATTCTAGCTTTTCAGCCAGAGTTGGACGAGGAAATAAGGAAGGCGACTTTAGAAAAGTTAGAAAGTATTATTTCAGATGGGAAGGGGAAAATAGAAGATTTGAATCAACTAGGGATGCGCAAATTCGCCTATGAGGTAAAAAAGGCCAAGGAAGGGTTTTTTGTTCTGGCCAGTTTTCAAACAGAGCCATCTCAAATTAGCCGAATTAGAGAATTCCTGAACTCAGATGAGGTAATAGTAAGAGCTATGTTAACAAAGCAAAGAATTCCTGTAAAGGGGGAGAAGGATGGCCAATCTGAACAGAGTGCTGTTGATAGGGCGTCTCACCAGAGAACCTGAGTTGCGGTATACTCCTGATGGAACCCCGGTCGCCAACTTCACTATTGCTGTGAATCGTTCTTTTACAAATCAGCAGGGGGAAAGAGAAGCCGATTTTATTCCTATTGTGGTCTGGAGGAAGCAAGCTGAGCAATGTGCAGAATACCTATCTAAGGGAAGTGAGGTAGTGGTAGATGGTAGGCTGCAGATAAGGTCTTACGAAGATCGAGACGGAATAAAGAGAAAGAAAAGCGAGATAGTCGCCTGGAGGGTGCAATTTTTGGGAAGATTGAAGAAAGAAGAACCGTCACCTGAAGAACCGACCGAGGCAGAAATAGATAAAGTTCCCGTAGATGAGGATGAGACGAGGGAAAAGAATAGCTCGCTCGACGAGGAAACCTAATTCTACGAGAGAAAAAGGAGAAGTGCATTGGCCATGAGATCTATGTTTAGAAGAAGAAGAAAGGTATGTAGTTTCTGTCATTCCAAAGATGGCTCCATAGACTATCGAAAGGTGAATGTACTGCATCACTATATAGATACCAGGGCCAGGATAAAAAACAGGAGACGTACGGGAGTATGTGCTAAACATCAGAGGGTATTGTCCAAAGCAATCAAGAGAGCCAGGGAAATGGCTCTCTTACCATATAAGTAGGATTTACCAATATTTGCAAGTTTTTTTCACATATCTTCACTCATCGAAATCTCATAGAGGTGAACCCTCCTAGAGAATTCTCTTTAGGAGGGCGCGCGGACAGAACCTTCTTTCTAACGGGGTGAAGACAGAGGTAAGAGGGGAGAAGAGAATGAAAGTCATTCTGGAGAAGGATGTGGCAAGTCTGGGTATAAAGGGAACCGTTGTGGAGGTGGCCGATGGATACGCCCGTAATTACCTTCTTCCCAGGGGTATGGCCTTTAGAGCTACGCCAGGGAATATTGGGAGATGGGAAGAGATGAAAAGAGTGAGTGGACGAAAAAACGAGAAGGGAAAACTAAAGGCTCTCAAAATCGCAGAGAAGTTGAAAGGGCTTGAAATAGTAATGGAAAGGGAGATGGGGGAGGAAGGGAAGCTATTCGGAGTGATAACTACCCAGGATATTGTTGAGGAAATTAGGAGGAAATCCAACCTGGACATAGATCATCGAAAGGTCGAATTAGAAGAACCAATTCGAGTAATTGGATCAAGGGAGGTGATCCTCAGACTTCATCCGGAGGTAAAAATTTCTCTAAAGGTAGAGGTTAAGAAGAAAGAAGGTGTCTCCTGAGAAATTTCCTTCCTATCCTTCCAATGTCACCGGCCCCTAAAGTGATGATTAAGTCTCCTTCCTTAGATCTATCCTCCAAGAAATTCAGAATTTCTTCTTCAGATGAAAAGTAATAGGTATCTTTGCCTCTAGTTTCTCTAACTCTTTCAAAAAGCAACTTTCCATCTATGTCAGGGATGGGAGTCTCTCCTGCCGGATAGATAGGGGTTAAAAGAAGAATGTCTGCTTCTCTGAAAGCATGGGCAAATTTGAAGAGAAGAATTTTAGTCCGGCTATAACGATGGGGCTGAAAGACCGCAACTACTCGCCTTCGTAGTCGCCGAGCCGTTTTTAAAATAGCCTTAATTTCGGTAGGGTGGTGAGCATAGTCATCCACCACCAGGATGTCGGAGGAAGTCTTACCTATACACTCAAACCTTCTCTTAATTCCACCAAAGGAAAGAATGGCTTTTTTTATGTTCTTCCACGGGATATCCAAAGCTAGAGCTGTTGCAATGGCTCCTAGTGAATTATACACGTTGTATTCGCCAGGGAGTGGTATCCCTACTTTTCCCAATAACTTGCCCTTGTACACAGGAGTATAAAATGATGAGAACCCTTCAAGCGTAATTTGTTCAGCTAAAAGATCAGCCTGAGGCCTCGTCCCAAAGGTGATTATTTTCTGGGAAGAGGATAGCTGAATCCTGCCTAGTAGATCTCTTAAATTTCGATCATCTTTGTTTACTATTAATATCCCTCCGGGTTTCAAGTTCTGGGCAAATTGTAGGAAGGCCCGGCGAATTTTATCTCTTGAGCCATAGTAATCCAAATGATCATCCTCGAGATTGGTGAGAACCGAGATTTTTGGCTGCATAAGTAGAAAAGAACCATCGGATTCATCGCTCTCTGCCACCACCCATTCCCCTTTTCCTAATTTACTATTTCCTCCAATGTCGCTAAATTCCCCTCCAATGACCATAGTGGGATCTTTATCATCCTCACTAAGGATGGAGCAAATAAGAGAGGTGGTAGTGGTCTTTCCATGGGTTCCGGCGACGATGATACCCTCACTTTTATTAGTAAGATGGGCGAGAAGACTTCCCCGAGGAACAACAGGGATTTTTTTCACTTTTGCCTCTAAGAGCTCTGGATTATGGGAAGAAATGGCGGATGAGGTTACCACCAGGTTAGCTTTGCCAATATGAGAGGGATGATGTCCTTGATAGATATCGGCTCCCCGCATCGCCAGATCTTTGGTGAGAGGGTTCAGTCTTACATCGGATCCGGAAATCTGGTACCCCATACTGAACAACACTTTGGCCAAACCACTCATTCCTACTCCTCCGATTCCTATAAAATGGATGGACCTTACCCCTTTTAACATTTAATTTTTCCCCAGATCCTGAATTAAACTAACTATTATCTCGGTTGCTCGAGGTCGACCTAGCTGTTTGCTTTTTCTTCCCATCTTTTTGAGGAGATCCCGATTCCTCAGGAGCTTCAGAATACTCGCCATTAGTTTTTTTGCTGCAAGGTCTTTCTCCGAGATGGTGTAGGCAGCTCCCTGAGCCTCAAGATATCTGGCATTCTCCATCTGATGACAATCTGTGGCATAGGGGTAAGGAATTAGGATAGCTGGCAGGCCCCGGCCGGTGATTTCCGCAAGTGTAGTTGCTCCACTTCGGCATATTACAAGATCAGCAGCGGCATAGGCATACTGGATCTGGGATAGATATTCCCGTACCAGAGAGGAGACTCCTGTCAATTTAAGACATTCTCTTACCCATTCAAGATCTTTTCGGCCAGTGATAAAGATAACCTGGATGTTCTTCAGACGTTTTTCTTTTTTTAAAAGATTAATAGTTTCAATTCCCACTCGATTAAGAGTATGAGCTCCTTGACTACCTCCCAGAAAAAAAAGGGTAAACGTGCCTTGTTTCAAACCCAGAGTCCTCAGAGCTTTTTCTTTAGAGGCTTTCAGAATTTCGGGACGGATAGGATTGCCCATAAGATAGATCTTATCTATCTCGGAGGAAGGGAGAAATTTCTTGGTTTGAGGAAAGCTAATGGCTATTCGAGAGGCAAATCTGGCCAGAAATCTATTAGTTAGGGAAAGGTTTACATTTTGTTCACAGATAAGACTTTTGATTCCTAAAAAATAGGAGAGGATGACTGTAGGGAAAGAATGGTAACTGCCCATTCCCACTACCACATGAGGTCTGAAGCGAATCAGGACAAAAAAGATCTGAAAAAAGGATAAAGTGAGGTTCCAGGCAAAGCCTATCTGTTTTGCGGAAAACTTTCTGGGCCAGCTTTGCATGGAGATAGAGGTAAACTGTAGCCCGTGAGAGCTAAGAACTTTAGAATCCGTATCCCTGTTTCCTCCTACCCAAAGAACTCGAACATCCGGGATATTTTCCTTAAGATAGAAAGCTATGGCCAACCCAGGAAAGATGTGCCCACCTGTTCCCCCCGCAGCTATGAGGACTCTCATTCTCTCCTCATTTTGCTCCTTGCCCAACTATAAACTACAGGGGTAGCAATAAAATCAGAGGAGTAAGTGCCAACGATGATTCCTACCAGAAGGATGAAGGTGAAGCTGTGAATTACTGATCCTCCCCACACAAAAAGGACTACTACTACTATCAGGGTAGTGAGCGAGGTGACGATGGTTCGAGACAGGGACTGATTGATGGAAAGATTCAGGAGTTTCCTCAAAGAATCTTTTCCTTTCCGATGGGTTTTGAGATTTTCCCGGATTCTATCATATACAACGATGGTATCATTAAGCGAGTATCCAATGATGGTAAGCAGCGCTGCTATTACGGGAAGACTGAGATCAAAATTGGCTAAGGAAAGCGCTCCCAGGCTGATAAAGACATCGTGAACTAGAGCAATCAATGCTCCCACGGCAAACCGAAGTTCAAATCTCCAGGTAATATAGATGAGCATTCCCGAAAGGGCAAAGATTATGGCTAGATAAGCCTTGCGCTGGAGCTCCTGACTTACTTTAGGGCCAATTATGTCGATACTCTGCACAGCAAAGGCCCCTAGCTCGTTTCTTACCACCTCTTCGATTTTGGCCACTGTTTTCCTATGGAAAATTTGACGTATGGGGGGAACGAGAGAAACTTCTGTAGCCTGGTTAAGATCGATCTTTTCCATCTGGGAAGAATCCAGGGTGAAAACACCCAAAAGATTCTCATATCCCACTGCCTCTATTCCGGGGATAGTTCTAAGTTCCTTCAAATCGGTAAATTCTCCTTGTCTCTCACGGTAGCTAATTATATTGGAAGCGATCTCCTGAGAGGCCTCTTCCACGGAGCATCTTACCAGAACCAGATTCTCCTGGCGACTTCCATACTGTTGGATAACCGCTTTTGCAAGATCTATCTTGGCTAGAGCAAACCTTATCTTTGAGATGGAAGGAGTTTCCTTAAATTTGAAATGAATTTCTATTCCCCCCGTAAAATCTAGACCCAGGCCCAGTCCTCCTCTCAGGACAATAGAGATAATTCCAACAGCGACAGCCACTCCTGAGAGGAAAAGAGCTATCTTTCTCAGTCCTATAAAGTCTATATGAGTTTCTCCGAAAAATTTCACAAAATTTTTCCTAAATGCTGAGTTTTTTCACTGGTCTTCCTGCTAAGAGAAGATTGAAGGTAACCCGAGTGACCACCATAGCGGTGAAAAGACTGGCCAAAATGCCAATGGAAAGGGTTGTAGCAAAGCCCTTTATGGGCCCGCTGCCAAATTGAAAGAGGATGAGGGCGGCAATTAAAGTGGTAATATTAGCATCAAGGATGGTTCTTAAGGCTTTACTGTAGCCAGTATCCACAGCTGAACGAGGCGCTCTTTCCCGCCTAAGCTCTTCTCTGATTCTTTCAAAGATAATGACATTAGCGTCTATACTTATTCCAATAGTCAGAATAATCCCGGCGATGCCTGGCAGAGTTAAGGTTGCCTTTAGGGCAGCCAGTGCTGCCAGGAGGAAAAGGAGGTTAAGAAAAAGAGCCATATCAGCAATGAGGCCAGCTTTTCGGTAATAGATGCCCATAAAAAGAACTACCCCAATGAATCCAATGACTCCTGAGGCGAGGCCCTTCCGGATAGAATCTCGACCCAGAGAAGGACCTACAGTGGTATTCTGTATAATATCAAAGGGAATAGGCAAAGCACCACTCTTCAAAATGATCCGTAGCTCGTTAGCTTCCTCCAGTGTGAATCTTCCCTCTATAACGGCTTTTCCTTCCGGAATGCGAGTTTTTATCACCGGTGCAGATTTGACTACATTGTCGAGGATTATAGCTAATCTTTCTCCCACGTTTCTTCCAGTAATCTCGGCGAAAATCTCGGCTCCTTCAGAGTCAAATTCTAAGGCTATATAAGGCTGTCCCCAACTATCAATCTCTACTCGAGTATCTTCGATGAATCGACCTGAAAGAAGGGTCTCTCTTTTGATGAGGTAGGGACGGGGTTCCCCATCAACATACTCATAGAGTATCTCACTATCGGGAGGCAACTCACCCTCCAGAGCTTTCTTGAGGTCTCCTTTTTCATCTACTAATTTGAACTCAAGAAGGGCCGTCTTTCCTATTAGTTCCACCGCTCTTTGTGGGTCCTCTATTCCTGCCAAATCTACTATTATTCTACTGGTTCCCTGGCGACTAATGGTGGGCTCGCTAACCCCAAATTGATCAACCCGATTTCTAATAATTTCTAGAGCCACATTGACTGCGTCTTTCAGATCCTGGGTGGGATCAAGTTTGCTGGTATCTGCCTCCAGAACAAGATGAATCCCCCCCTTCAAGTCCAATCCTAACTTAATCTTGTCCCCTGGAGGATAAACAGCCCAGATGGCCAAGCCTATCAGCCCTAGAATAAATAGCAGTAGCCATTTGCTGTATCGGTGCATTCGCTATCATCCTTTACCTATGACATATGCATAGCTTCTCTTACTTCCCTTAAAGTAGCTCTGGCTACTTCACCAGCAGCTCTCTTACCTTTTGCCAGAATTTTCTTCAGCTTCGATCGATCAGCCTCAAGTTCTTTTCTCCTCTCACGAAATGGCGCAAGGGTTTTGACTAGTACCTGAGCAAGATTCTTCTTACACTCCTTGCAAGGGAGTCTGCCTTCTTGACAGTCTTTAAAAATCCCATCAAGATCTTCCCCCAAAAGAGGTCCAAAAGTTTGGTGGTAGCTATATACATTACATTCCTGGGGATGTCCTGAATCTTTCAAATAGATTTTCTCCGGATCAGTGAACATTCCCAGGACCTTTTTCTCGACAAGGCGGGGCTCCTCAGATAGGGCGATCTCATTACTATAGGATTTGCTCATTTTTTTCTTCCCATCCAGTCCCAAAATTTTGACAGCGTTATAGCGAAAGGGCTCAGGTTCGGGGAAGATATTTCCGTAGAGATTGTTGAATCTGCGAGCTATTTCCCGGGAAAGCTCTAGATGGGGCAGTTGATCTTCTCCCACCGGAACCCTGTTGGCTTTGTAGATAAGGATGTCGGCTGTCTGCAGAATTGGATAGCCCAATAGGCCATAATTATTTTCCTGTCCCATTTCTAGTTTTTCCTTGTAGGTAGGACATCTTTCCAACCAAGGGATAGGGGTGATCATGGAAAGAATGAGATGAAGCTCAGCGTGCTCAGGAATCTCGGACTGAAGAAAAAGGGTAGATTTTTGAGGATTCAGCCCAACAGCAAGCCAGTCTATGAGCATGTCTTCCGTATCCTGCTTAATTTGGCGTGTGTCTGTTCTATCAGTAAGAGCGTGCCAATCAGCAATCATGAAAAAACACTCATATATGTCCTGTTGCTTCACCCAGTCAGAAAGAGCGCCCAGGTAATTCCCCAGATGTAGTTTTCCTGACGGTCTCATTCCGCTAAGGATACGCTCTTTTTCCATAGGATATTTACTCCTCCCTTTATATTATCACTGGTCATGTTTTCGCTCTCAGAAATCAAAAATGGCTGAAGTGGTCGGGGCGACCGGATTCGAACCGGTGACCTCTTGCGCCCCATGCAAGTGCGCTAAACCAGGCTGCGCTACGCCCCGAGGAGTAAGAAACTCTAAAGGTTAGTCCAGTATATTTAAGAGTTCCTGCAGTTCTTTTTTTAAGAGGCCAGGATCAATTTCTCTTTCTTTGTGCAAATTGCTTATTTTTTTGCTGGCCCCCTGGATGGTAAATTTCCTGTTATAGAGAAGATCCTTTATCTGTAGGATCAATTCCAAATCTTTTTTTTGATATCTTCTGTGTCCACCTCGGCTTTTTCGGGGAGAGAGCTGTTTGAAATGTTTCTCCCAGAAACGCAAAACCGATGGAGCTAGGTGAGTAATTTCACTTACCTCCCCTATGGAGAAAAAAAGCTTCTGGGGATTTGCCCCTGGCTGATATTCTTTTTTCAATAATTCACACTCATAGTTTCGGGAGGTAGAGGAAGAAATCTCTTCTACCTCCCGATAAAGATTTCCTAGGCCACCGCTTCTCTCAGGTTCTTGCCTGGCTCGAACTTGGGAACTTCTTTAGCCGGAATCTGAATTTCTCTACCGGTTTGGGGATTTCTTCCCCGGCGGGCCTTTCTCTTTCTTACCTTGAAACTCCCGAAACCTACCAACGTCACTTTTTCCCCTCTGGCGAGAGAGTCGGTAATGGCTGAGGTTATTGTGTCTACCGTTTCTCTCGAAGCCCTTTTGGTGAGTCCTGTCCGACTGGCTACTTCCTCCACCAGTTCTGCTTTATTCATCTTCCACCTCCTTTAGGGTGTAGTAATAATTTCCTTCTTTTCAAGATAAGCCCACAAAGCGTTCTACCCCTTATCAGTGCCTATCTTTAGTCTTTTTCCTAATCTTCTTTCTTCTCCCCGGAGCAGGCGTCGCAAGTTCGATCGATGTCTGAGGAGAATAAGAGAAGCTGCCAAAGCACTCAGAACTAGATAAAAAGATCCCCCCTTCATCCAAAACCAGATAAAGAAAGGAAGGGCTCCTGCTGCTGTGATTGATCCCAGGGAGACATAGCGGGTGAGTCCCACTACCAGAGCCATAACCAGAGCTGAGAGCATGAGGGGAAATGGGGTGAGGGTGAGGAAAACACCCGCTGAGATGGCTACTCCTTTTCCCCCCTTGAATTTCAGAAAAACAGGCCAATTGTGTCCGATAATGGAGGTGATCCCTGCCATTCCCCCCATAACCTGGGGACTCATATGGGCGAAGGGAGCTAAAAGAACCCCCAGATAGACAGATAGGGCTCCTTTGCCCATGTCTCCTACTAGTACCAGAAGAGCAGAACTTGAACCTAGAATGCGTTGCACATTAGTCATTCCTATGTTTCCACTACCAAAATTTCTAACATCTATTCCCCTCATTGCTTTTACTACTAGATATCCACAGGGGATGGAACCCAGAAGATAACCCACTGCTATAGTGAAGAAAAGGTAGAACATTCTATTTTCCAAAATTATCTTTGAGCTTCTCTTTTATCTTCTCTTCAACAAAATCCCCGATAACCACTTCATCCTCTTGGACAGGGGAGGGAGAAGTCTGTTCTCTTCCTTTCTTTTCTTTTAGTTGACGGATGCTTAATCTGATTCTTTTCTTCTCTTGATCGATTTCTACGATTTCTGCTTCTATTTGAGTACCCACAGAAGTGACCATTTCCGGATGCGAGATATATTCTCTATCTAATTCCGAGACATGGATGAATCCATCAACTCCAGGAGCCAAATTGACAAAAACACCGAAATTAGTGATCTGTTGTACCCTACCGGAGATTCTATTTCCTACCTGGTATTCCTCCAAGAGTTTTTCCCAGGGATCAGGCTTTGTCTGCTTTAACCCCAAGGAAATTTTTTTCTTTTTGACATCGATGTCCAGTATCTTTACCTCCAGTTTCTTCCCTTTCACCAGGACCTCCTTGGGGTGAGCTATACGCTTATGCCAGGAGATATCAGAAACATGAAGTAATCCTTCCACTCCCTCCTCGATTTCTATAAAAGCTCCAAAATTAGTCAGATGGGTAACCTTTCCTACAACATTTGAACCTACCCGATATTTCTCTCCTACCAGAGTCCAGGGATCAGGCTTTGTCTGCTTTAACCCCAAGGAAATTTTTTTCTTTTCCCTATCCAGTTTTAGAACTTCGGCTTTTATTTTGTCGCCTACCGAAACAATCTCATGGGGATCATTAACCCATCCCCACGAGAGATTCTCTGGATAAATCAATCCATCAATTCCTCCTAAATCGACAAAGACGCCGAATTTGGTTATGGAATTGACTTTTCCCATTACTATCTTTCCTTCTTCTAGACTGGCCAGGGTCTTCTCCTTTCTCTTTTCCTTTTCTTCTAGGAGTGAGAACTTACGGGAGATAACTACATTATTTGACCTCTTTTGCAGCTCGATAACCCTTACGGATAGGTTTCTTCCCATGAATTTTTTCAAATCCTTTTCTTTCTGTAAACTTACGTGTGAGGCAGGAATAAAGGCCTGGACTACACCTAGGCTAGCTAAAAGTCCTCCCTTGACTACTTTCTCCACTTTTACTCCTATACTCTTGCCCTCCTCAAATGCTTTTTCAAATTTGGCCCAGTCCAGGCGAAGATGTGCTTCTTTCTTGGACAGCAAAAAGTGTCCCTTTTTATCTTTTCCTGAAATGTAGGCCTTGAATTCGTCCCCCACTTGAGGTCTTTCTTTTTGGGAAAATTCTTGCCAAGGCATAAAACCTTCGCTCTTGGTGCCCATATCCAACAGTAGTCCATCAGTGCTTACTTGTACAACTTTGGTGTCTATGATGTCTCCCTGCCTCGGTAGTTCAAAATTGTTATGTGCGTCCACCAGCTGGGCAAAGTCATCCCTCTCTTTGTTCCCCTTCTTCTTCAGATCAGCTCTCATTACATCATGGGCAGCTTTGTCCAGGATTCTTTCCTCTTTGGATTTAGTCACTTCTTGCTCCATCTCCTGAGCCTTAGGTTAATTTATAGATATAAGGAAGTCCTTTATCTCTTTGACAGCACTGGTAGGGGTGGAAGTTCCTCCCACCAGACCTACTTTTTTGAGATGCTTCAACTCTTCTATTTCCAGGCCATCTCTGTTTTCTACAAAGTAGGTCTTGACTTTTAAAAATTCACATAGTTTGACTAGTTGACAGGTATTGGAGCTATTCCGTCCACCCACCACTATCATTGCTTCAACTTTCTTGGCAAGTCTTTTCGTATTCTCCTGTCTTTGTCGAATAACCTTGCATATAGTGTTAAAGACTCTAATCTCTCGTCCCTTCTCTATCAGATTCTTCACAATGTTTTCAAAATTGTCAATACTCTCCGTGGTTTGAGCAACTACGCCTATCTTGGAGGCAAAGGGTATCTCTGTTGCCTCCTCGGGGGTCTTAACCACATAAGCTTGTCCCTTGTCCACATTGGCCATTACTCCTTTCACTTCGGGATGAGCAGCCAAACCGATGATTATGACCTGATAGGATTTCATTGACAAATATCGAGCTATTCTTTGAACCCTTAACACATAGGGGCAAGTAGCGTCAAGGATTTTCAATCCCTTTCTTCTTTCCTGCTTTATCAGGGAGGGACTGGCTCCATGAGATCTGATGAGGAGTGTTCCCTTGCTTATTTGGGAGAGAGAAGAAATGGGGATAACCCCTCTTCTTCTGAGATTCTCTACCACTCCGGGATTATGAATTAGATCTCCTAGAGTGTAGATATGGTTTCCTTTCTTAAGTTCATTACTAACCAATTTCAAAGCTCTTCTTACCCCGAAACAGAAACCTATCTCTTCTGGGAGAAAAATATGCATAGATCCTGCTCCCCAGAAATTTTTGAAATTTCTATACCTCTATCCCCTGCATAACTCATCACTCAGTTTTCTCATTCTTTTGTTCAAAGAACTAAGGAACTCATCAGCTTTTCTTTTAAAATCTTTATTCTTATCTAATTTCACGGCTGCTAGCGGTTTTCCTATCTGCACTTTTATTTTCCCTAATCTTATAGTCCCTTTTCCTCTAGGGAGAATCTTATCTGTGCCTCGGATGACTACCGGAACCAGAGGCACTCCTGCTCTAAGAGCTATTCTAATAGCGCCTTCTCTAAGGTGTCCTAGTTTTCCGTCACGAGCACGCGTTCCTTCCGGAAAAAGAATGAGAACACCCCCTCCTCTCAAGATAGCCAGAGCTCTCTCATAAGCTGGCCGATGCCCTCTTTCCCGTTTCAAGGGGAAGGCTCCTAATTGAGTGATTAGCAGGCGAAAAAGAGAATTCTTAAAGAGCTCCTCTTTAGCCATGAAGTTCATTCTTCTGGGTGTAAGGAGACCAAGCACAACAGGATCAAGATAGCTCAGATGGTTACTAGCAAGAACTAGCGGCCCCCTCGAAGGAATGTTTCCTTTTCCTCTGATCTTAATCCTGAAAGAAACTTTAAAAATTATGAGGACGAGCCCCCATAAAAAATAATACCAGAGAGGGGTTTCTTTCATCCTTCCTGTTCTTTGAACACAAGATATTCTTGCTCCAGGGCACGAGCTGGTTTAACATTTAATTTTCTTCCCAACTACCTCCCACATTTTTTCCACTGTCTCGGGTATATCGAGATGAGTGTTGTCGATGACGATAGCCCCTTTAGCTCTCCTAAGAGGGGAGGTTTTTCTCTGGCTATCTATACGGTCTCGATTGGCCAGTTCAGCCTCTACCTCTTCGGTGGCTAAGGATAGACCTCTTTCTTTGTTTTCCTTCCATCTTCTTTTTGCTCTCTCCTCAAAAGAAGCCTGTAGGAAAATCTTGACATCTGCTCGGGGGAAGACCACCGTACCCATATCTCTTCCTTCGGCAACCAAGCTCCCGCATCTAGCGATCTCTCTTTGCTGAGCCACCATCACTTTCCTCAGTCCTCCTGCGGTTGAAACCAAAGAAACATATTTGTTTACCTCAGGGGAGCGAATGAAGGAGGTTATGTCTTTGCCGTCCAGGTAAACCTGGATGTTCAAATCTGACTTGGGTTTTAGGGAGATTCGAGTACCTTTTACCAGCTCTGATAGGGCTTTGGAATTTTTGATGTCTACTTTATCTCTTAAAGCTTTCCATGTCAAGGCTCTGTACATAATTCCGGTGTCAAGGTAAAGATAGCCCAGCCTTTTTGCCAAAAGGCGGGCTGCAGTGCTCTTCCCCGAAGCGGCGGGTCCGTCGATAGCAATAACTAAACCTTTTCGACTAAGAGGAGAGAATTGCTTGGAGTTCGCCGATAAACTCTTTGTTTTGTTCCCTTGTCCCAATGCTCACCCTTATAAATTGGGGCAGATCGTAAGCCCGCATTCCCCTGACGATTATTCCTTTCTCGAGGAGTCTATATTCAACTTCTTTTGTTTTCTTTCCTACCTCAATGAGGATAAAATTAGCCTCCGTGGGAACAAAAAAGAGTTCCAGTTTCCTTAGATGAGAGTAAAGAAATTTCTTTTCTTCCCTTATTAGCTGCCTGCTTCTTCTCACCTGTTCTTGGTCGGTAAGACTGGCTATAGCAGCTACCTGAGCAAGAAAATTGACATTAAAAGGAGACCGTACTCTGTTAAGTATATCAATGATTTCCTTTCCGGCAACTCCATAGCCAATTCTTAAGCCAGCCAGGCCATAGATTTTTGAGAAAGTGCGAAGAACAATGATATTTGGATGGTTTCTCGCTAAATCCAGGGTTTGAGGAAAGTCCTCTGCTTCCACATACTCATAATAGGCCTCATCAAAAACAACCAGTACATTCTCAGGAAGTCGACTTACGAATCTATCTACTTCCTCCCCTTTAACGATAGTTCCTGTAGGATTATTGGGATTGGCGATAAAGACTACTCGTGTCTTAGGTGTGACAGCACGAATCATTCGTTCCAAATCGATTTTGAAGTCCTTTAGCGGAACGGACATGATCCTGGCCTGACTGAGATTAGCATCTATCTCATACATCAAAAATGAAGGAGTGGCCATTATTGCATTGTCTCCCCGACGAAGGAAGACTTGGGCAATCATGGAGACAATTTCATCGGAACCATTGCCCAAAATTATGTTCTGGGAATCCAGTGATAATTTTTGAGCCAGAGCTTCTTTTAGCTCTCTTCCCGATCCGTCAGGATAAAAATATATCTGAGAGACACAGTCCCTGATGGCCTGAATCGCCTTAGCCGATGGACCTAGAGGATTCTCATTGGAGGCGAGTTTAATGACTTTTTTCAATCCAAACTCCCTTTTGACTTCCTCTAGAGGTCTGCCTGGCCGATATGGCCTGATCCTCATAATTTGAGAGCCAACCAGCTTGGAAAAAATGCACTCTTTCAAACTTGTCCTCTTTTCTGGAACAGGTTGATAACTTACAACATGCTAACCTAACTGTCAAGACTGGGTCCACCCTAAAAGGTATCAAGTTTATTCTAGAAAAAATGGTGGGAAATAAGATCCCTGGCTTACATCAAGGTCCTGGAAGGATGGTGCCGGGAGGGGGATTTGAACCCCCATGGACTTAATGTCCACATGGCCCTCAACCATGCGCGTCTACCAGTTCCGCCATCCCGGCTCATTATTTAACTTTCTTCCTTTTTCTTTTGTTCTCTCATCTGCTCGAGGATAAAAGCAATCCCCAGAGCGATAGCGAATAATAAACAAGCCTGGGTGATTTATCAATAATATATCAAACCTACCTAAAAATGTAAATGCCAGCGTTTATAAATAGCAGGAGTGACCCATCACTTTCTCCAGGTGGAGGGAACTAAAAGAACCAGCACCGTATAAATCTCGAGGCGCCCCAGAAGCATGTTGAGGCTGAGGATTCCCTTGGCTAGCGGGGAGAAGAAAGCATAATTTTTGGAGGCTCCTACTAACCCAAGACCCGGTCCAACATTTCCAATAGTGGCCGCTGAAGCCGCCACCGAACTTACCATATCAAAGCCCAGTTTCATTAGGATGAGGGAAGAGACGAGAAAAACAAGGATGTAGAGGATGAAAAATCCTGTGATACCAGCAATTACTGCTTCTTGTACGGGCCTACCTCCCAGTCTCACCGGGATAACTGCTCTGGGATGTACAAGACGCAACAGCTCCTGGTAGCCCTTTTTTAGGAGGATGAGTATTCTCATGTTTTTTATAGCTCCTGCTGTGCCCCCGGCACAGCCACCTATGAACATGAGAAGGAGAAGAATCCCCCGGGACAGGGATGGCCAGAGGTCAAAATCTTGGGTAGTAAATCCGGTAGTAGTATTGATGGAAACCACTTGAAAGGCAGCGTATCTAAAAGAGGACCATATAGATTTGTAGGTCCCACCCCACAGATTGAAAGTTACCAGGAGGATAGCAGCAATCATCACAAAGCTATAGAATCTAAATTCGCTGTCTTTAAATAGTCTCCTTGGGTTCCCTTTGAGGAAATAATAGTACAGAGCAAAGTTGCCACCGGCCAAAAACATAAAGCAGGTGATAACGGTTTCTGCTCCAGGACGGTCAAAAAAACCGATATTCAAAGTGTGAGAGGAGAATCCTCCTGTAGGCATGGTGCTGAACATGTGAATGAAAGAATCAAAGAGAGAAAGCCCGGTCAGTTTTAATAGAAGAACCTCGCTAAAGGAAAAAAGAAGATAGATTCCCCACATGATTTTCGCCGTTTCAGCGATGCGGGGCTTTAGTCTTTCTGGTGAAGGTCCGGGGGATTCAGCTGCCAGAAGTTGCATTCCTCCCACGGCAAGTTTGGGAAGGATGGCTATACCTAGAACAATGATGCCCATTCCCCCCAGCCACTGGGTAAAGCTTCTCCATAGGAGGATACCGTGAGTCTGAGATTCAATATTGGTCAGAACAGTCGCTCCGGTAGTGGTAAACCCGGACATGCTTTCAAAGTAAGCATCGACAAAGCTGGAGAAGGTTCCTCCGAGGAGAAAGGGGATAGCCCCAAAAAGCGCCACTACTACCCATCCCAAGCTTACTATGGCAAAGGCCTCTCGATGTCTAATCTCCTCGTCTTTAGCTCGGGAAGAGAGCTTTTCTACCAAATACCCGCTAAATAGAGTTAGGGCCGCCGAGATGCCCAGGGGAAGAAAATCCGGCTCTCTGTAGGCAAGGGATACCATACAGGGTATAGCCATTAAGGCACCCAGGAACTTTGTCAGTTTTCCTACTGAATAGAAAACCACCTTAAGGTTCATTTTTAAAGGTTAACCTAGCCGAAGAGCTTTTCTACTTTCTTAATTGCCTGGGGTAGGGTTAAAACAATCACTCGATCATTGGGGAGGATGGTGGTGTCTCCCCGGGGAATGATGATGTTGTGCTCCCGGACGATAGCTCCTATCAGGGCTTCCTCAGGGAAGGCGGTATCTCGAAGGACTTTTCCGGCAATCTTAGAATCCTCTTTGACCAAGACTTCCAGGATCTCTCCTTTACCTTCTTCTAAAAGGGATAAGGAGAGCACTTTCTCCCCTCGAATATAGCGCATTACTTCACTGGCAGCTGCCAGTGGGGGGTTGATAGCCACGTCGATCCCAACTTTCTCTACTATTGGAGTATAATCCCTTTTTCTTGAAAGAATGACTACTTTCTTACAGCCCAGATTCTTAGCGCAAAGGGAAGCTAATACGTTAATCTCATCATCCCGGGTCAAGGCGACGAAGTAATCAGCCTCCTCCACCCCCGCTTCCTTGAGAACTTCTCCACTGGTACCATCACCTTTGAAAACCAGAACATGGGATAGTTCCTGCGCCAACTCTAAAGATCTTTGTGAGGAAGTCTCGATAAGACGAAGGAAAATCCCCCGGCCAGAGAGTTCTTTCAAAAGGTAATATCCTATCCTTCCTCCTCCAAGAATAACTACTCTCTTAGTTCGTGGCTCCGGGGGTCCCACCAACCTTTCTAGTTCTTTGAGAGCTTCTTTCATTCCTAAACCGATGACGTAATCACCTGCTTGAATCAAGGTATCTCCCCGTGGAATGGTAAGCTTCCCTCCTCTTGAAAGAGCAATCAGAATCCATGAGGATAGTCTCTCCAGTTCGCCTAATTTTTTCCCTTCGAGGGCCGATCCTTTCTTTACCTCTAACTTCAGTATCCGGACTCTTCCCTCGCCAAAGACTTCTGAGAGAGTGGCAAAAGGTACCTCGATTAACTGAGCAATCTTATCAGCTACCACTTTTTCAGGATATACAGTGTATAATCCCTTCTCTTTCAGCAGAAGGGGATTGTCCAGATGCTCCGGATCACTAATTCGCACAACTACTCTAGGGACTCCATATACTTTGGCTAAAAGAGAAGCTATGATGTTCACCCGGTCATCGTTAGTAACAGCAGTGAAAAAATCTGACCCCTTAATCCCCCCTTCCTCCAGGACTCTATGGCTGGACCCATCTCCCAGGATGGTCAAAACATCTAAAGAGTTCGTTGCCTGATGAAGAACCTCCTCCCGATTATCGATGAATACTATGCTGTGACCCTCATTGGATAGGTTCTGAGCAATGTGGAATCCTGTTTTTGTTGCCCCGACAATAATTACCTTCATTAGTCTCTTCTCTCCTGTAAGACAATCCCTATGCTAACAACTCTTCCAACCAAAGTCAAGTTTTGGGAATCTCCAGCTAACTTCGCGAGGAGAAGAGTCCCGAGATACTCTTGACAAAAGCGGTAAAGATTATATTCTAAATCATCAC
>SOJT01000081.1 GCA_004376485.1 Candidatus Aerophobota bacterium
TCATCCGGGAGAGTGAAAATTACCAGCTTCGCTTTCTTTTCCCATCCTGGCCTGAGCTAACTCTTTCCCGGAAAAGTGAGGTGACCGATTATCTAACTCAAGAGAAAAAAAGAATCCAGGATATCTATGATGCCTCCCTCAGCTACCATCTTCCCTTTCGCCATCCTCTTCTTCCTACTTCTATTGGAGGTAGCTATCAGGTAGGGAAGCGCGAGACAACATCTCCGCAATCCCTTAAAGAAGACATAAAAAAGTGGAGGATAAAGCTTCCTTTTCAACCTCTAAAAAACTTCAATTTAAACTCTACCTACAGTGAAAGTAGGGTTGATAAGAGAAGAGAGGGTCAAGAGCCCAGCCCCAGCTCTAAAAGTAAAGAACTTCTCCTTGACGCGAGTAGCACCTTTTTTCATCTTTCGCCCCGGATGAATTTTCGTGGAGGCTATAAGGAGGCTAACTTTAGAGGAGTGAGTCCGGAAAAAAGAGATGTTTCCACCTATTCAGAGATCTCCTTGAGTCTACCTCTTAAGATAAGTTCATTTTTTCCCCGGTTAAAGATTCTGGAAACCTTAAATTTTTATTCTCGATATGAACAAAAAAAGGAGGTCTGGTATGAGAATACCGCTGCTTCTCTGGATTATTGCTCCCAGATCGGTCTTAAGAGTCCTCAGATTCTGGATGGCAGCATAAGAAAGGCTCTAGAGAGAAAACATTTCAGTCTTAAGGAATCATGGCGTCCCTTATCTTTCCTTAAGTTAGACTGTGAGTATGGTTATACAGATGAAGAAAGGATACATCAGGCTGTGCCCTATTTCATCAAGGTGAAAAGATGGCCCCATCTTAACCTCACTCTGGACCTGAATAAAGCTTCCTTTCCCCTGGCTCGTTTCACTCAGAAAATATCTACCTCCTCCCTTGTTCTGGCCAGCTACACGGAGAAGGTAACCACCAAGGTAGATATATCCTCCCAGGTGAGGCGGGAGCCCTCCCTCATCTGGAGAACTCGTTTGAAGAAGCCTCAGGATCTCGGTTTAACTTTGACTTATAGATCTTGGGAGAACGAGAAGCATTATTTTATTCAGCGGGGAGAAACAAAGGATTCCAGCTCCCATTATGAGCTGAAATTAGACTACCATACTCTTCTTCCCTGGGTCAGGAAGATTCCCCTTCTTGGAAGATGGATAGATCCCGGAAAGAAAGCCCATGTCTCAACTTCTCTCACCTTCGATGAGAAAAGGAGATATCTTACCTCGGGTCTGGTGGGTGAAAACAATACAAAGTGGAAGCTCAATGCTGATGCGGAGTATAAACTGAGCCAGGCCCTGAAACTAAAGCTGGGATTGGAAACTGGCTATTTTCAGGACAGAGTAAGAGTGGGAAAGGATCATTATTTCTTAGGAGGAAGCTGTGAGGTGGAGATAAGATTTTAGGGTGATGAGCCTCCCAAATGGGCAGTTTGACAATATCTTTAGGGCAAACTAAAATGGTTATGGAAGAGTGTGCACCAAACTCCATATTTTA
>SOJT01000090.1 GCA_004376485.1 Candidatus Aerophobota bacterium
GCCTCTTATGGTAGGTAAGATATCAAATGAGGCATTAAAGCAGGGATTATATATACTCAGCTGGTATAATCACTTTATTGCTGCGCCCCCGTTAACTATTACCAAGGAGCAAGTTGACGAGGGTATAGAAGTTCTTGATGAGGTTCTCAAAATCGCTGATGAGAAGATGGAGGAATAAGAAAACTTGCAATACCATTAGTGGGAGGTAAAAGATGATCGATCTTCGCAGTGATACTGTAACCAGACCCACAACGGGGATGCTTGAGGCCATGTTTAAGGCTGAAGTGGGAGATGACGTTTATGGTGAGGATCCTACGACTAACCGTCTTGAAGAGAAGGTAGCAAAACTTCTGGGAAAGGAAGACTCTATATTTGTTCCCTCAGGAACCATGGCTAATCTACTCAGTCTCAGAGCTAACACTCAGCCAGGAGATGAGGTAATCCTGGATAGGAACTCTCATGTATTCCTCAATGAGGGTGGAGGTGGGGCAGCTATATCCGGGGTACAGTTTTTTCTTTTAGAAGGCGATAGGGGAATGCTTGATCCTTTAAAGATAGAACAGGCTGTCCGGGATCCCGGTGATTATCACCACCCCATGACCAGCCTCATCTGGATTGAAAATACCCATAACAGAGGTGGTGGATGTATCTATCCCCCAGATCTGGTGAAAGAGATTTCCCATATGGCTAAGAAGCATAATTTACGTCTTCACATGGACGGAGCAAGGCTGCTAAATGCCACTGTTGCCTTAAGAATTGATCCCCAGGAATACACCAGGTATGTTGACTCGACTATGATCTGCCTCTCGAAGGGCCTGGGGGCTCCCGTGGGTTCAATGGTCGCCGGAGATAGAGAGTTCATCAAACGTGTGCGTCGATTCAGGAAAATGTTTGGAGGTGGAATGAGGCAGATAGGATATCTAGCTGCGGCAGGAATCTATGCTCTGGATCACCATGTAGAGAGACTGGCAGAGGATCATGCCAATGCAAGACTCCTGGCAAAAGCCATAGCACAACTGGATTGTTTTGAAATAGACCCAAATAATGTAGGAACAAACATCTTATACTTCAGGGTGGTAGAAGAAAAATTGAATCCAGGGAGTCTCGAGGAGGAACTGAGAAAAAACGGTGTTCTAGTTCACCGCGTTGGAAGTAACTTCTTCCGAGCTGTGACCCATCTGGACGTGAGCCGACAGGACACCCTCAAGGTAATATCGACACTAAAGCAAGTGATCTCTCAGCTCAGCCTGTAAAAACAAAGACAAAGTAAGCGTTCCGAGAGGCTGTCATGAGGAAAAAAGTACTACTGGTGCAACCTATTCATTCGGAAGGGATAGAGCTCTTAGAAAAAGAGGTAGAGGTAATTTTTGCTTCAGGCATTTCTGCAAGCACCCTGAGGAGAGAAATTAAAGGAATCAACGGGGTTATTGTAAGAACGGCTCCCTTTTCCGGAGAGATTATTCAAGCAGCAGATAGGTTAGAGGTGATTGGCAGACACGGGGTAGGGGTGGACAAT
>SOJT01000213.1 GCA_004376485.1 Candidatus Aerophobota bacterium
CTTCTGGCAAATTGACACTGAGGGCAGGTTATGTATAATGCTTGAAAACTAAGAGGGAGGCAAAAATGGTGGAGCTGAAAGAGATTGCTGAGAAGCTCATAGGTGGAAAAGCTGATGAAGTGCACAGTCTTGTCAAGAGAGCTCTTGATGAAGGACAGGATGTGAGCAAGATCTTGAATGAGGGACTTGTGGCGGGAATGAGTGTGGTAGGGGATAAGTTTAAGAAGAACGAATTTTACGTGCCTGAGGTTCTCATCTCTGCCCGGGCTATGAAGGCAGGGATGGGGCTCATTAGGCCCATCTTGATTGAAAAGAACATCAAAGGTCTGGGGACAGTGCTTTTAGGCACGGTGAGAGGGGACCTTCATGATATTGGCAAGAACCTGGTGGGGATGATGCTAGAGGGAGCAGGATTTGAGGTAATTGATCTGGGGGTGGATGTATCCTCGGAAAAGTTTGTGCAAGTGGCCAAAGAAAAGGATGCTAATCTAGTAGGTCTTTCCGCCCTTCTTACCACCACCATGCTATCTATGAAAGATGTAGTTGGAGCTGTCCAAAAGGAAGGACTTAAAGGGAAGGTGAAGGTTATCATTGGAGGGGCGCCGGTTACCCAGGATTATGCAAATGAGATAGGAGCTGATGGCTATGCTCCTGATGCTGCTTCAGCGGCCGATAAAGCCAAAGAGCTCCTTAAAAGTTAAAAAGCTCCTCAGGGAGAGGCTATGCTTATCGTAGGAGAGAAGATCAACACAAGTATTCCAGGAATTTCTGAGGCGGTGGAAGGAAAAGATGTTCTCTTTATCCAGAATCTAGCCAAAAGACAGGTTGAGGCAGGGGCGAATGTTATTGATGTTAACGTGGGAACCAGGATTCATACCGAAGCTGAGGATATGCGGTGGCTGGTGAAAACTATCCAGTCAGCCATAGATGTTCCTTTGAGCATAGATAGTCCTAATCCTGAAGCCCTCAGGATGGGGCTGAAAGAGCATAAAGGCAGGGCCATGCTCAACTCCATCACTGGGGAGAGTAAGAGAGTAAAAGACATCCTTCCTCTTCTTAAGGAGTTCAGACCCAGCGTCATTGCTCTAACTATGGATGATGGAGGAATTCCCCAGGATGCGGAAACCAGATACCAGATTAGTCAGCGATTGGTGCAGTTACTGAGCGGCGCAGGGATTCCTGAGGATAATATGTATATGGATCCCCTGATGCGCCCTATTAGCACGGATTCAGAAGCGGGATTGGCGGTGCTGGATGCCATCGGGAAGATAAAGAACTCCTCAAAGGAAATCCACGTCATCTGCGGTCTGAGCAATATATCTTTTGGACTGCCTAAAAGGGGTCTTATTAACCAAGCTTTCCTTCTCATGGCCATGGCTCAAGGCTTAGATTCGGTTATCCTTGATCCTCTGGATAGGAAATTGATCTCCTTGATTAAGGCAGGGGAGGCCCTCCTGGGCAAAGACAAATACTGTGCGGGATACCTGAGGGCCTTTCGGGCAGATGAGCTTGCTGAAGAGTAGTTTCATAAGCTCTGAAGGACCTTTTATGGACCCAGAGAAGTTCAGGGAAGGGTTAGGACTTATCCATTCCCGTGTCAAAAAGGTTCTTTCCAGAATTGATGAGAAGGAAACAGCCGAGTTTATCCACTCAATTTCTTCCTCCCGGAGAATATTCTTGAGCGGTCAGGGAAGGAGCGGCTTTATTGCCCGATGCTTTGCCATGAGGCTAGTGCATCTGGGTTTTTCCTCTTACGTGGTAGGTGAGACAATCACTCCCCGTATCGGGGAGAAAGATCTCCTCATCATCTGCTCTTGCTCGGGTAGAAAACACGTAACTTTGGAGCTAGCCCGCCAGGCTCGACAAAGTAAAGCCGGCGTATTCGCTTTAACCGCCTCCCGAGAGTCACCTCTAGCTAGATTAGCTCATCATCTCATTTTTTTCTCCCTTGTTTCAGAAAAAGGCGCATCAGAAGAGCTCTTAGGCTCTTTATTTGAGTGGTCTTTATTCTTGTACTTAGAGGGGGTAGTCCTTTTTTTGATGAGAAAGATGGAGATATCCGAAGAGGATATGCTGAGGCGGCACACCAACCTGGAATAGAGGGAAAATTGGAAAAGATCAATCTGAGGAGCCGCATGCTTAAAAGGCGAAGGTTGGAGTCATCCGAGGAGATTGAAAGAAAGAGCTATCGAATTCGGGAGAAACTCCTCACCTTCGATCTCTTCTTAAAAGGGCGAGGGATTCTTTTCTACCTGGCCCTGGAGGATGAAGTTCAAACTCGCTCCATGATAGAGGCGGCTCTGGGAATGGGAAAGAGGATCTCGGTTCCCTTGATTGATGAGGAAGAAAGAGAGATTCTTCCCTCCATACTGAAAGACCCTGACAAAGAGCTCACCCCCGGCCCTTGGGGCATTCTAGAGCCAAAGAGGAAGTTTTACCATCCCCAACCTTTAGAAGAGATAGATCTAGTCATTGTCCCAGGAGTGGCCTTTGATGAGGCGGGGAATCGTCTGGGCTTCGGGAGAGGTTTCTACGACAAATTCCTGAGGAGGCTCCCGGAAAGAATTAGCTTTGTTGCTCTAGCCTTTGAACTTCAGGTTGTTAAGAGCCTACCTTCTCGGTCCCACGATGTAGCAGTAGATTACATCATTACGGAAAAGCGAATCATCAAATGTAAAGAGAGAAGGAGGAGAAGATGTACCTCGAAAGACCCCTGAAGGATTTCGTTGAGGACACAGCTGCCCGGCTTCCTGCTCCCGGAGGAGGAAGCGTAGCTGCCCTGGTCGGATCCTTAGGAGCGGCTCTCCTGTGTATGGTCGGCAGGTACACCGTGGGTAAGAAGCAGTATGAAGGAGTGGAGGATGAGGTGGCCAGGATTCTCAAGATTGCGGATGGTCTCAAAGATGAGCTTTCCTCACTTATTCAGGAAGATATTAAAGCCTACCAGAAGTATTCCCATGCCTCTGGTCTACCCAAGGACACTCCTCAGCAAAAGGAGGCACGGAATCAGGCCTTACAGTTCTCACTTAAGGAAGCTGCTCTGGTTCCTTTGAAGACAAGTAAACTTTCCCTCAAGGTGATAGAGCTAGCTGAAGAGATTCTTCCCCTGGGCAATCCTTACCTTATAAGTGATGTGGGGGTGGGAGTTTTGCTGGCAGAGGCAGCTCTGGAGGCTGCAGTTATCAATGTCCAGATAAATCTCTCCTACCTTAAGGATTCTCATTTTGTCGAGGAGAAAAAGAGGGAAATTTCTTCTTTTCTTTCCAGAGGAAGAAAGACGGCCGAGAAAGTAGTGAAAAAGGTAAAGGGAAAAATCACTCAAAATAGGTGAGGAGGGAAGGGATGAAGGTTCTCTTTGGTGTCTGTTCCTGGGGACTGGGTCATGCCACGCGGGATCTTCCCCTCATTAAGGGGATAATAGAGGCGGGACATCAGGTTACCATTGTGGCCAGAGGCAGATCTTTGAATTTATTAAAGGAGGAACTTGGAAACTCCTGCCACTATCTGGAGATACCTGACTATTCTTCCCCTTATTCTAAAAAGGATTTCTCTGTAGCCAAATTCTTGAGTTACTTTCCTGTTTACATGAGCCAGGTCATCAAGGAACACGAAAGAATAAAGAAGCTGGTAAAAAGGGAAGGCTATGAGAGGATCGTATCTGATAACCGTTTTGGTATTCATAACCGGGAAGTTCCTTCCTATTTCATCTCCCATCAACTCAGATTCCTGGCTCCTGGTAGAGTAAAGCTTTTTGAGATGGCAACCGAGGGATTCAACTACTCCTTTTTTAAGAATAGCTTTACCAAATTTTTAGTCCCCGACTTTAAAGAGGATTCCTTATCAGGGGATCTTTCCCATAATCTGAAATACTTCAAAGAAAGGCAGGTAGAATATCTAGGGATTCTCTCCGATTTGAGAAAGAAAGAAGTGAGGCAGGATATTGATTATTTTATCTCTGTCTCTGGACCCGAACCTCAGAGAAGCATCTTTGAACATAAAGTTTTAGAACAAGCTCCTCGACTGAAAGGCAAGGTGGTAGTGGCTCTGGGAAAGCCGGAAGCTCCCGAGGAGAGAGGGAGTAGCGAGCTTAGGATCTTTGGCTATCTAAACAGAAGGGAGCAAGAAGATGTCATGAACAGGGCTAAAGTCATCATTGCCAGACCCGGCTATTCAACTTTAATGGAGCTGGTGGCTTTAGGCAAAAAAGCTCTCTTTGTCCCTACCCCTGGACAGACAGAACAGGTTTACCTGGCTAAGTATCACAGGGAGCAAGGAAACTTTTATAGTGTAGATCAGAATAGCCTGAATCTGGCCCGGGATGTAGAGGAAGCCAAGCGCTATCAGGGGATAAAAGGGAAGCCTGAACCTCAAGAAGCTGTGAAAAAATTTATGAGCGTAGTGTTCGGTGAATGAAAAGAAGACTTTTCCTTCTTGCCACCACTCTGGGTGGCACCGCTCTTCTAGTCTTAACCTTTTATCTGATCGGGCTTCAGAAGGTTATCTTTCAACTCCAGGAAGTGGGTCTGGCCGGAGTCTGTGTTTTTATTATCAATGTTCTCCTTATTTTTCTTATTGATGCTGTTTCCTGGCAGATCATTTTAAAATCATATGGATACTATCTTCCCTTTAGAGATATCCTTGCTACCAAGATCATTGGATTCGTCATCAGTTATCTTACCCCCTCCATGTACTTTGGCGGGGAGCCGGTAAGAGCCTATCTGATTAGCAAGAAACATAATCTTCCCCTGACCACGGTAGGGGCCAGTGTGGTAGTCAATCGATTTCTGGAACTGGGGGCGGGTCTGTTCTTTATTTACCTGGGCAGTATCTGGACCCTGGTGGAGTATGAACTTCCTCTCCAACTGTCTGTAGTTATGGTGGTGGTCAATGTCCTCATGGGTCTGGGAATGGCTGCTCTTTTGTTAAGTTTTATTTACGAGAACAGACTCTTCACTAATCTGGCTAACCTTCTCAGCCGATGGAATCCTTTGTCCAAAGCTGTGAAAAGGGTTAAACCCCATATTTCCAAACTGGAGGGGGAAGTTTTCCTTGTTTTTAAGGAACATCGAAGGGAAGCTCTCCTCGCCTTTGCTCTTAATTTTCTGGCCGGATCACTGATTTTCCTCAAACCGGCCATTTTCTTTTATTTTCTCGGGATCGTCTTTAAGCTGTCCCAGCTTTCCCTGCTCTTTGCCATAACCCATCTTATTCTTATCCTGCAGGTGACTCCTGGAGCTCTGGGGGTATTCGAGCTGGGAGAGGTAGCCATATATGGGTTGGTGGGAGTAGCAGCTCAAAAGGCTCTGGCCTTTACTTTAATGGTCAGGATAACTGATGCTGTGCTTATTGCTATTGCCCTATTCTTAGCTCTGCATTTTGGTCTGAATAGACTCTGGGGGAGAAAGCAGGAATGAGGATTTGTTTTGTCTCTGACCAGAGCTTTCCGCCCCGAGGAGGGGAGG
>SOJT01000104.1 GCA_004376485.1 Candidatus Aerophobota bacterium
GTCAAGGAGGTGATGAAACATGGGGATGAATACATCCGACTCTGCCCTACATGCGGGGGTCCCATCTTCAATCACCAGGGGGAAACCTAAGGTAAGAAAGGGCAAGATGAGAATAGCCAATGATGTTACCGAACTCATAGGCAGAACTCCGCTCGTCAGATTAGGCAGGATAGCTAAAGATTTGGGAGCAGAGGTGGTAGGAAAACTGGAGTCCTTTAACCCTTGTGGAAGTGTTAAAGACAGAATCGGGCTGAGTATGATTGAAGCAGCCGAGAAGGAGGGGTTAATCAAGGAGGATACCATTTTGGCTGAACCAACCAGTGGTAATACGGGAATTTCCCTGGCCTTCGTGGCTGCCGTCAAAGGTTACCGACTGATCCTTGTTATGCCAGAAACTATGAGTTTAGAAAGAAGAAGTCTCCTTAAAGCCTTCGGGGCAGAGCTTGTTTTGACACCTGGCTCGGAAGGAATGAAGGGGGCGGTAAAAAAAGCGGAGGAGCTAGCAGCTCAAGATCCACGGATCTTTATCCCTCAACAGTTCAATAATCCTGCCAATCCCACTATTCATCGCCAAACCACCGCCAGGGAGATCTGGGAGGATACGGCAGGGAAAGTGGATATACTGGTAAGCGGAGTGGGAACAGGGGGAACCCTTACCGGTGTGGCTCAAGTAATAAAGAAGAAAAAATCAACCTTTAAAGCCATTGCGGTGGAACCGACTGACTCAGCCGTCCTTTCCGGCAGGGAGCCGGGCTCCCATAAGATTCAGGGAATTGGAGCTGGTTTCATTCCCGAAGTTCTCGATACACAGCTCATTGATGAGGTAATCCAGGTTAAGAATGAGGAGGCTATAGAAGCTACTCGTAGACTGATTAAAGAGGAAGGGATTCTGGCCGGGATATCTTCGGGAGCGGCTGTTTCTGCTGCATTAAAAGTAGCTGAAAGAGAAGATTCCGAAGGGAAGCTCATCGTGGTCATTCTCCCCGATACGGGGGAGAGGTACTTAAGTACGGACCTATTTGGTGGATAAAGGAAACTGGATAAAGCAGGAGGCAAAAATGCCCAAAACCATCAGAGAGATAAATGAGAAAATAAAAAGGGGAGAAGCGGTTGTGGTTACAGCAGAGGAGATCATTGATATTGCCGAGGAAAAGGGAGTTAAGAAAGCCGCTCAGGAAGTTGATGTAGTAACCACAGCCACCTTTGGTCCTATGTGTTCTTCAGGAGCCTATTTGAATATTGGACATTCCAAACCCAGGATAAAGCTGGGGGGTGGAAGGGCTTATCTTAATGATGTACCCGTCTATACAGGATTTGCTGCTGTAGATATCTTAATTGGAGCCAATGCTCTACCGGACGACGACCCTCGAAATAAAATTCACCCCGGTGAGTTCAGCTATGGAGGGGGTCATGTCATTGAAGAGCTAGTAGCAGGTAAGGACTTAAAACTCACAGCCACTGCCTATGGGACGGACTGCTATCCCCGCAAGAAACTGGAAACCTGGATCAATATCAAAGACCTAAATGAAACCGTCCTCTTCAACCCCCGCAATGCCTATCAGAACTATAATGTAGCGGTTAATCTCTCTGATAGAGTTATATACACCTATATGGGAATATTAAAACCTAAGCTCGGTAACGCCAACTACTGCAGCGCCGGTCAGCTCTCGCCTCTTCTCAATGATCCCTACTACAAGACCATCGGCATAGGAACCAGGATCTTCCTGGGAGGGGGAGTAGGCTATGTTGCCTGGCAGGGGACCCAGCACAATCCCACTGCTCCCCGCACCCCCAACGGCGTTCCCCGGGCCGGAGCAGGTACCCTGGCCGTAATGGGAGATTTAAAAAAGATGAGCCCAGAGTGGTTAAAGGGAACAACTATGACTGGATATGGAACCACTCTCACTGTAGGAATCGGCATCCCTATCCCTATTCTTGATGAGGAGATACTCACCTATACCACGGTGAAGGATGAGGATATTTACGCACAGGTGATAGATTACAGCCTGGCTTATCCTGAGTTTGAGCCAGGTAGTCTGGGGGAGGTGAGCTACCGAGAGCTCAAAAGTGGAAGGATCCTGGTACAGGGAAAGGAGGTTCCCACGGGAAGTCTTTCCAGCTACGCCAGGGCAAAAGAGATCGCTGATATTCTTAAAAATTGGATAAAGAGAGATAAGTTCCTTCTCACAGAACCCGTTCAAAGCCTCCCCTCAGCGGATTCTGGATTAACTTTCAAACCCCTTAAGGAAAGACCTTTAGAGTAATTTAAGATATCAAAGGAGGCTTGTATGCAAAAGAAGAAAGTGGTGCTCACATTTCCCTACAAGTTAATCAATCAGCCCATAACCTACCATCTTATCAAGGATTACGATCTTAAGGTGAATATCCTCAGGGCCCGGATTAATCCGCGAGAAGAAGGACGCCTGATGATCGAGATAGGTGGGGAGGAGAAATCTTTAGAAAAGGGGATGAACTATCTTAAGGAGCTAGGGGTAGAGGTGCAGTCTCTGGCTCAGGACATAAGATGGCTTGATGAGAAGTGTACTCACTGCACTGTCTGTATTCCCATCTGTCCCACTGAGGCTATTATTCTGGATCGAAACCAAATGATAGTATCCTTTGATAAGGACAAATGTATAGGTTGTGGTCTATGTGTGCCCGCCTGTCCCTATAAAGCTGTAGAGATCTTATTTTAAGGGGTAAAGGGAAACAAGATGGACCTTGAGCGATATTCCAGACAAATTCTTTTTTCCAGGATCGGCAGGAAAGGACAGGAGAAGCTCTTAAGGAGCGCGGTAATCATCATTGGGTGTGGGGCTTTGGGTAATGTAATAGCCAATAACCTGGCTCGAGCGGGGATAGGAAGAATTAAGATTGTGGATCGGGACTTTGTAGAGTTATCAGATCTACAACGGCAGATTCTCTTTGATGAAGAAGATGTAAAGAAACGTCTACCTAAAGCTATAGCCGCCTTAAATAAACTCAAAAAAATCAACTCTTCCATCCGGCTGGAGGCGGAAGTCTTGAGTGTAGAGCCTCGCAATATTGAAAAATTGATAGAGGGATCTCATCTGGTTCTGGATGCCACAGATAATATGGAAACCCGCTTTTTGATTAACGATGCCTGCGTGAAAAACCGAATTCCCTGGATTTATGGGGGCGTTATTGGCTCCACAGGGATGAGTATGAACATAATTCCGGAGAAAACTCCTTGTTTGAGGTGCATCATCGATAAAGTCCCCTTGCCGGGAACTCTACCTACCTGTGATACTCGAGGGATCATAAATCCACTACCCAATGTTATCGGCTCATGGCAGACATCAGAAGCATTGAAAATACTAATGGGAGATGATAGCTTAAATCAGGATCTGATCTACCTGGACCTCTGGCAGGGAACCTTTAAGCAGAGCCACATCACGAAAAGAGGGGACTGTCTCACCTGTGGCAAGCACGATTTCAGGGTCCTTGAATCGAAGGAAATCTCCTGGGTCACTGCCCTCTGCGGAAGAAATGCCGTACAGATTTCACCCCCTGGAAAGATTAATCTTTCTCTAGAGAACCTCCATCATACTCTTAAGAAAGTGGGTGAAGTCTCCTATAATGGATATCTACTGAGTTTCAAGATAAACGGATACGAACTGATAGTTTTTCCCCAGGGAAGAGTTATAATTAAAGGTACCACTGACAAGTCAATAGCCAGAAGTCTTTGTGCTAAATACATAGGTTTATAATGGAGGTAAATTATGGCTGAGAAGAAAATCTTTTCTCCTGTAAGCGAAGCGGATATAACCAGGGCCATCGTGGGGGAATTTTCAAAACAATTTCAGGAATACGTAGAGAGTGACTGCTTGATTATCGGAGCCGGTCCCAGCGGTTTAATGATGGGAAAAGAGATGGCCGCCCAGGGAAAAAAAGTACTGATAGTGGAGCGGAATAATTACCTGGGGGGAGGTTTCTGGATTGGTGGTTATCTAATGAATAAGGTCACGGTGAGGAGCCCCGGTGAGGAGATTCTCAGGGAATTGGGTATACCCTTTAAAGAGGTAAGTAAAGGACTCCTGGTGGCTGATGGTCCTTACGCTTGCTCCAAACTTATTTCTGCTGCCTGTGAAGCAGGGGTTAAGTTCGCCAACATGACGGTTTTCGAAGACGTGGTTCTGAGAGAAGAAAACCGAGTAGCAGGAGCAGTGGTTAACTGGACTCCCATTCAGGCTCTTCCTCGCCAGATTACCTGTGTGGACCCCGTAGCCATGGAAACCCGGATGCTGGTTGATGCCAGCGGTCACGATGCCTGTGTGGTAAGAAAAATGGAAGAGAGGAATCTCATTAAAGTCCCTGGATTCGGAGCTATGTGGGTAGCTCAGTCCGAGGATCTGATAATGGAACATACCGGTGAGGTCCTCCCTGGTTTGATGGCAGTGGGAATGGCTGTTTCCACTACCTACGGGCTTCCCCGCATGGGTCCCACCTTTGGAGCAATGCTCCTTTCCGGTAAAAGAGGGGCAGAGATCGCCTTAGAGAAACTAAAATAAGGAGATGTTCATCTTGATCAATGAAGCCTCCATGCTTTATATATCTTTATGACGCGGCAAAGACCGACAAGTTGGAAGTGGGGAAGATAGCTAACTATCTAAAGCGAAAGTTGGGAAAGGCCCGACTTATTATCCGAGATGACTTTCTGGTTCACCACCTCTCCAGGCTTCCTTCTTCCCGGAAAGAAGAAAGGGTAGATTTCTTAGCTAGAAAGCTGGCGGATATTAGGATTCGTCAGATCAATGAGAGAGAATTCTCCAAGCCTCTTCCTGCCGAGGTTGAATATGAAAAAAGAAACCTTCTTAACCCTGAATCTAAAGCTTTTGGAATTCTCTATGAGGGCTTCAAGCTCGCTGCCCTTTTGGGCAGGCTTGTCCCAAAAGGGGAACTTAGCCTTGAGTGCTGCCACATAGCCTTTACCAATCAGCTTTTTGGAACCTGGGACCAGAATAATCATCGATATCATGCCAGGGTGAGTATCTATAGCTTTCCCTCCCTTATTTCTACGGTGGGATTAGTAGAAGCTCCTGCCAAACCCAAGGAGTTTTATTTACGAAGGCAGCTTGGCTCTGACGCCATAGTTTTGAAGGAAGAGTTTAAGGGTAGATTTATCGATTATGAGGATCCTCGATTAACCGAAGTTATGAAAGGATACCTGTTGCAGGCCCTCTTTTTTCATATGACGGGTGATCCCTTCTGTAAGGATGAGAACTGCCGACTCTATAATGCTCATTGGCAGGAAGAGGTCATCCATGCCCAGTTAGAGACCCCGCATGAGCTTTGCAAAAGCCATCAAGCAATTCTACACTCCCTTTTGTCTTTCCCACCGTAAAGATGGGTCTATTTCAAGCTAACTTTTCACCTTTTATGCTCATAGTTATCTCTGTAAATGGTATGTCCTTGCCTGAGGCAGAAATCGCC
>SOJT01000051.1 GCA_004376485.1 Candidatus Aerophobota bacterium
TTCTGTAAGCCTCCGAGGTGATTTTCTTCAGTTCTTTCTCCCTCATTCCCTCTATCTCAGCTTGTTTCCCCTTACCTTCTGAGCGATCCAGCTCAGCTACTCTTTGTCGTTCCGAAATCATACGAGCATAAACTTTTTGCCTTACTTCCTCCACATAGTTTAGCCTCTTTACCCTAATATCAACTAATTCTATTCCATATTGGGTGACCCCGGGGCTAGCTTCTTCCAGAATCATTCTAGTTATCTTCTCCCGGCCAAATTCAACTTCGCCCACCTCTTCCGCAGCCCCAATGCCCAGCTCAGTTTCCACAAACTCTCTCTGCGAATTTCTCACCAACTCATAAAGTAACTGGCTGGTGATCTGATTTCGGGTAGCCGAATCAATTATGTCATCCAGTCTGCCATGAGCTATCCTCTCACCCCCCATGGTTCGAAGGAACTTCAGGGGATCCACAATCCGCCATCGGGCCGTGGTATCCACCCAGATGTACTTTTTATCCTTGGTAGGAATCTGGGTAGGGCTGCCATCCCAGCTCAAAAGGCGTTTTTCAAAGTAGTTTGCCTTCTGAATAAACGGCTTTTTTATATGTAGACCTGCTTCGGTGATAGGTTCCCCGATAGGTTCACCAAACTGGGTGATAACCACGTGCTTTGTTTCATCCACTGTATACAGGGTTGCTGCCACCACTATCAAAACCACAATGACCGGAACTATAATGAGAATCCATCTCTCAGGCTTCATGATTGGCCTCCCGTCTCGGTTAAGGATAACATAGGCAAAATTCCCTGTTGCTCTGAATCAATAATGTACTTGCGACCCATCTTAGGCAGAATTTCTCCTAAAGTCTCCAGGTACAGTCTTCTTCTGGTAACATCCTTAGCCTTCCTATACTCTTGCCAGATAGCTACAAATTTATTAGCATCTCCCTCGGCTTGGTTTACTCTATTGATAGCATATCCTTCAGCTTCACTGATCGTCTTCGCCGCTTGCCCTCTGGCTTTAGGAATGATTTGATTGTAAGCCTGCCAGGCCTCATTAATAGTAGTTTCTCTCTCCTGCTTGGCCTCATTAACTTCGTTAAAAGCAGGCTTTACCGGATCAGGAGGATTTACGTCTTTCAGCTTGACGGTGATAACCTGAACCCCGGTTTGATAAAAGTCAAGCACCTCCTGAAGTTTCTTCTGAACCTCCTGCCCTATCTCTATCCTTCCTACGGTCAAAACTTCATCCACACTCCTGTCCCCTACTATCTGGCGCATGGTTGCTTCTGAAATGTCCCTGATAGTCTCACCAGGGTCTCTCACCTCGAAGAGATACTTCACTGGATTCAAAACCCTGTACTGAACAATCCATTCGGCTACTGCCACGTTAAGATCCCCGGTTAACATCAGGGATTCCTCATCGAATCTTCCTGGTGCATAAATGGTTCGCTCCCCGGCCTCAAGAGTTCTAAACCCGAATTCCTCCTTAAAGACATGCAGTACCCTCACCTTTGTCACTGTCTCCA
>SOJT01000128.1 GCA_004376485.1 Candidatus Aerophobota bacterium
AGTCGAAACTTGCTCCTCCTCGCCCACTCGAATCTTGATTTCTTTTACTTCACCGTAAATGAGCCCAGTATCAATAAAAAAGACAGAAAATGTTTCTCCCACCCTGTGATTTTGAGTGCGCAGCCAGTATATGAGAGAAACGAGATCGAAGATGGGAAAAGAAACTTCTTGCTCCCACCTCTTTTTACTATTCTTGTCTTCAAACAGAGCCGTCATTCTATCCATATCTATCTCAACTTCGTAGTTCCGAAAGTGCCTTCCCTCCTGAAAACGGATCCTCGATTGAAGAGAATAGAGAGTATCTATGTCGGCAAAGCTTTCTAACTCATCGTTTATATAGTAGAAAAAAGAGAAGAATCGGGAGCTCTTTACAGAGCAAAAAAGAAGATGAGTTAAACGTCCCCTAATCCGCATCCCATCTCGCACCTCAAATACCTGGCTGCCCACGGGAACGCCACGCAGCTTTAGAACATAGGTGAGTTTTTCTCCAGGTCGAAAGGGGTGAGCTTGGAGGACGGGGTTTTGAGTGAAAAAAACAAAAAGGAGGAGGATACCGAAAAAAACCCCTCTTCCTGAAAAAACTCCAGTCCTTCCTGGAAAAAGAAATCCGTCCCTTCCCAGCCTCCCTGAATCAATCGTCCCCATGGGATAGTCCTTTTCTCCACTTCTCTCCCAGTTCCTTGAGAGATAGGTCCAGAACCCTCTTTTTTATCCTTCTGATGGTGAGTCTATCCCCTGTCACTACTCCTAATCTGGCGCAAGGTACCTTATTTCGACGGGCAACTCTCTGTATCTGGAGAAAATTCCTGGGATGGCAGGAAATTAAAATGCGAGATTGGGTCTCACCGAAGAGAAGGGCGTCCATCCTTATAGACAAAATTTCCGGGAAAGCTTCAAGCTCAATTATAGCACCTCTTTCCTTACCAGAATTAGATATACAACACTCAGCCAGGGTTACGGCTAGACCACCTTCAGAACAATCATGGGCTGAGCTCACCAAGTGAGCCCTAATTACCTCAAGGCAGGTATTCTGGACCGCTCTTTCTCTCTCTAAATCCAGCCTGGGGATCTGGCCTGCCTTCAAACCATGAATTAACTGAAGGTACTCGCTTCCTCCTATCTCCTCCCTGCACTCTCCTAAAAGAATGATTAAATCACCTTCTTTTTTGAACCAGGGAGTACAGAGAAAGTCCATCTTCTCAATGAGACCCAGCATCCCTACTACTGGTGTTGGATCAATGGCTCCCTTTGGATTCTCATTATAGAAACTCACATTACCGCCGCTCACAGGAGTTTCTAAAATCCCACAAGCATCCGCTATTCCCTCGACGCATCTTCTAAATTGCCAGAATACATAGGGCTTAGTAGGATTCCCAAAATTAAGGCAATTGGTAATGGCCAAAGGCTTGGCTCCTACACAGACTACATTTCTAGCCGCCTCGGCCACGGCTATCTTCCCCCCCTCGTAGGGGTCAAGAAAGCAGTACCTGCCATTTCCATCACAGGTTAAGGCAATTGCTTTTTCTGTCCCTTTGATTCGAATTACGGCTGCATCACCCCCCGGTCGAAGAACAGTATCGGTCCTTATCATATAGTCATACTGCTCATAAACCCACCTTTTGGAGGAGATAGTAGGAGAGGCTAGAAGGATCTTTAGAACATCATCATAGTCCTGAGGTTCAGGAATAGTGGAGATGCTCACGTCTTTTATCTTTCCTAAATATTCTGGTTCTCTCTCTTCTCTCATGTAAACCGGCGCATCCTCGGTTAGGAATTTAACTGGAATTTCAGCCACCCTTCTATCCTTGTCCAGAACCGTGAGATACCCATCATCGGTAACTTCTCCAATGGGAACAGCATGAAGATCCCATTTATCAAAAACTCTTCGAGTCTCTCTTTCTTTACCTCTTTTAATGATTACCAGCATTCTCTCCTGCGACTCGGAGAGCATCAGTTCATAAGGTATCATACCCTCCTCCCTCCTGGGAACTAGGGACAGATCTATCCTCATCCCTGAATTTCCCCGAGAAGCTGTTTCCGAGGTGGAGGAGGTCAGTCCGGCCGCTCCCATATCCTGCATACCCACCACTACTCCCGTATTCAAAAGCTCCAGACATGCCTCCAGGAGAAGCTTTTCTTTAAAAGGATCACCTATCTGAACCGCAGGCCGGTCCTTGTCCGACTCTTCGGTAAGCTCTCGCGAGGCAAAACTGGCTCCTCCTAAACCATCTCGACCGGTATCTGCCCCCACATAAAGGACAGGGTTTCCAAGACCACCAGCTCTAGCCTTAACCAGATTATCCCGTCTTGCCACCCCCACACACATCACATTGACCAAAGGGTTACCCTCGTAGGTCTCATCAAAATAGACCTCCCCTCCTACCGTGGGAATACCCATGCAATTGCCGTAGGCCGCAATTCCACCTACTACACCACTAAATAAATAACGGTTGTGGCCGTTCCCTAAATGACCGAAACGGAGGGAGTCCAGAAGAGCAATAGGTCTTGCCCCCATGGTAAAAATATCTCTGATGATGCCTCCTACGCCGGTAGCTGCACCTTGAAAGGGCTCTACCGCCGAGGGATGATTGTGAGATTCCATCTTCATCACCACGGCCAGGCCTTCACCAATATCTACTACTCCAGCGTTTTCCTCTCCTGCCTTAATGAGGATATTCTCTCCCGAAGTAGGAAACATCCTGAGGAGCGGTTTTGAACTTTTGTAACTGCAATGCTCACTCCACATTACTGAAAATATCCCCAGTTCGGTAAAATTGGGGTCCCGCCCAAGCATATCCTTTATCTTCTTATATTCCTCTTCTGTTAGACCATGAGCTCTGACTAAATCCAGAGTAATCCTCTCGGGTTCTTTCACTTCACCCTTCCCTTCACCGCCCTTACCACAGACTCAAAAATGAGTCTCCCGTCTTCTGAACCAAGAATAGATTCCGATGCTCTTTCCGGATGAGGCATCAGCCCCAGAACGTTCCCTTGTCGATTCGAGATACCAGCTATGAAATCCTTTGATCCATTGGGATTTGACTCCTGAGCTAGTCCTCCTTCCTCATTGCAATACCTGAAAATAATCTGGTTATTCTCTTTCAAAGTTCCTATGATTTCATGGTCCGCATAGTAGCTGCCATCAATGTGGGCAATAGGAACCTTGAGAACCTGTCCAATTTGACAAAGATTAGTAAAAGAAGTGAGATTATTTTCCACTCTTATGTTTACAAACCTACAGATAAATCGAAGATTTTTGTTTTTCATCATGGCTCCCGGCAAAAGGTTCGATTCCAGAAGAATCTGGAAGCCATTGCATATACCTATAACCAAACCGCCTCTTGCGGCGAAGCCACTTACTGCCCTCATAATAGGAGAGAATCGAGCAATAGCCCCGGTGCGAAGATAATCACCGTAAGAGAATCCTCCGGGAAGAATAAGACAGTCAAAACCTTCCACCCTCCTCTCCTTGTGCCAGATAAAATCAACTTCCTCTCCCAGGAGATCCCGAACTACATAATAGCAATCATAATCACAATTTGAGCCAGGAAAAACCACAACACCGAACCTCATCCTTCTTCCTCAATATGATAGCTATATTCCTCGATGATGGGATTGACCAAGAGTTTTCCGCACATCTCTTTAAGCTTTTGCTCCGCCCCTTTTTTAGTCTTTGCTCTGAGCTTGACCTCTATGTATTTGCCAAATCGTACCTCGCTTAAGTTTCGGTAACCCAAGGACTCAAGAGCTTCTTTGATAGTTGATCCTTGAGGATCGGCCAAACCCTTCTTTAAACTGACATATACCTTAGCTTGAAACAGCTTTTGCACCTTTTCCTACTCCCACTCAATAGTACTGGGCGGCTTTGAACTGATATCATAGACCACCCGATTGACCCCTTTCACCTCATTGATTATTCTATGGGAAATTCTTTCCAGGATATGGTAGGGAAGTTTTGCCCAATCAGCCGTCATTCCATCCCTGCTGGTGACGGCTCTGAGGGCCACGGTGTATTCATAGGTACGTTGATCACCCATAACCCCTACGCTCTTTACCGGCAAGAGGACGGCAAAAGACTGCCAGATATCTTTAAATCCTTTATATTTTTTCATCTCCTCCTGTACTCTTTTGTCAGCTTCTCTCAGAATTTGAAGACGCTGCCGGGTTACTTCTCCTGCCACCCTCACCGCCAGTCCAGGGCCAGGGAAGGGCTGTCTTTTCACTATATTTCCTGGAAGGCCCAATTCTCTTCCCAGGACCCTTACCTCATCTTTAAATAGATCCCTCAGGGGCTCCAGAAGCTTAAAGTGCATAAAACCCGGAAGTCCTCCTACATTATGATGGCTCTTAATAGTAGCGGAAGGTCCTCCTTTAGCAGAGAGAGACTCGATGACATCTGGATAGAGAGTCCCCTGAGCCAGAAAATCAATTTCCCCCATTTTTCTGGCTTCCTCGCTGAATACTTTGATGAACTCTTCACCGATAACCTTTCTCTTCTCTTCTGGATCGGCGAGGCCCTTGAGTCTAGCCAGGAATCTTTCCTCGGCATCTACATAGTGCAAATTGAGATACAAATGTTGGGCAAGGGTCCTCCTTACCTCCTCAGCTTCCCCTTCTCGGAGAAGCCCATTGTTAACAAAAATACACTCCAGCCGGTCTTTAATAGCCCTAGAAACAAGCATAGCCGTAACGGATGAATCCACCCCACCACTTAAAGCCAAGACCACTTTCCCTTTACCTACCTTTTTCCTGATCTCCTTCACCGAATATTCGATGAAGGAACGCATAGTCCAGTTCTTGCTGCAAGCACAGATCCTGAAGAGAAAATTCTCAAAGATCTGCTTTCCCTCCCTGGTATGGACTACCTCCGGATGAAACTGAATTCCATATAATTTTCTCTTGGCATCTCCCATCCCGGCTACAGGACAGGTAGATGTATGAGCAAGGACCTGGAATTGGGGAGGCAGTTTTTTAACCTGATCTCCGTGGCTCATCCATACCCGGGTAGGGGAGGAGATTCTCTCAAAAAGACCATCCTCTTCATCTACATACAGCTTGCTTGCTCCATATTCTCGCTCAGGGGTGGGGCTCACTTTGCCCCCTAGAAGATAGCCTAATACCTGCATACCGTAACAGATCCCCAGAATGGGAACGCCCAAATCAAATATCTCTTGCCGGGGAAGAGGGGACCTCCTTTCGAAAACACTGGCCGGTCCACCAGAGAGAATAATACCTTGAGGTTTTAACTTGAGAAGCCGAGAAGCATCAATATCAAAAGGAACCAGCTCACAGTAAACTTCAGACTCCCTCACCCTGCGGGTGATGAGCTGATTATATTGAGACCCAAAGTCCAGAATAGCTATCATGCCCTGATAAGGCTTTTGCTTCATTGCCTGACCTCACTAAATCCTGACATTAACCCCCCTCTTTTT
>SOJT01000122.1 GCA_004376485.1 Candidatus Aerophobota bacterium
GTCTTTGATGAAGAGGGAAGTCCAGTAGCTGAAGGGAGGTCCTCCTACCCCCTTCTTCGGCCTCAAGCTGGCTGGGTGGAGCAGAAAGCAGAGTGGTGGTGGCAGGCCTTTCAGACAGCTACAAAAAGGGCCTTAAAGCAAGGAAATATCAATAAAAATAAAATTGTGACTATAGGTATCACTCACCAGAGAATCACCACTGTACCGGTGGATGAGACGATGAAACCTATTCGTAATGCCATTCTCTGGAATGATACAAGGTGTAGCAGACAAAATGAGTGGGCGAGAGAAAAAATAGGAGCAAAGAAGATCTACTCTCGTACGGGGAACTTCCCCAGTATCTGGACAGTTTACAAGGCTATGTGGCTGAAGGAAAATGAACCGGAGATCTACAGAAAAACCTATAAATTTCTCCTCGTTCAGGATTACATAATCTATAAACTAACAGGAAGATTAGTTACTACGTCAAGTTCTGCCATCCAGACTGGCTGCTTGGATGTGACCTCTCCTACCAGGTGGGCTGAGGATATTCTTGGTCTTTTCAACATCCCGGCTAGTCTCTGGGTAGACGAGATCTTTCCCGGAGGGGAAGTGGTGGGAAAGATCAGTAAAGAGGCATCAGGCCTTACTAGCCTTCCCCAGGGACTCACCGTAGTGACTACTGCCGGGGATCAGCCTTGTGGAACGCTAGGGGCTGGAGTGAATCAACCGGGGATGTTAGCTATAAATGGAGGAACGTCCTGTTCCCTAGAGGCTTATGTCAAGGAACTTAAACTGGATTCTGATTTAAACTACTTTATAGAGATCAGTCCTACCGGGGACTACCTTCTGGAAGATTCTATATGGAGTGGAGGCTCGGCCTTGATGAGCTGGTTTAGAGATAATTTTACCGGCCTAGAAGTTGAGAACACTCAAGAGGAAAGAAAGGATATCTGGGATAAGCTATATAACCTGGCTACACAGGTTCCACCGGGAAATGAAGGACTGATGCTGATCCCCTATTATTCCGGGGCAGCTTCACCCTACTGGGATCTCAAAGCAAGGGGTGTTATCTTTGGATTTCTTTTGCATCATGGTAAATCTCATCTGGTAAGAGCCATCTTAGAAGGACTTGCTTTTGAGTCCCGGCGTAAAAAGGAGTTTATGGAAAAGGGCTCCAAGGTTCCCATTACCAAGGTGAGGATGTATGGAGGGTCAGCGAAAAGCTCTATCTGGAATCAGATATTTGCCGATATATTAGGTGTTGAGGTCGACATTCTAAAAACTCCGGAGACAACTGCTCTGGGAGCAGCAATATGCGCAGCCGTGGGAGGTCAGGTATATTCTAATTTTGAGGAAGCAGTGAAGAAAATGGTTCAGGTGGATCGAACTTTTCTGCCCAATTTTGAAAGAAGAGAGATCTACGATAACCTGTACTCCCAGGTTTATAGCAGGTTATATGATCGGGTGCAGGATCTCATCCATACTGCCTCAAAAATAATTGAAGAGCATAAAAAATAG
>SOJT01000078.1 GCA_004376485.1 Candidatus Aerophobota bacterium
TTTACAGTGTAGCCCTGTCTTATGCCACCTCCAACCGGGGGGCCTGCCATCTGGCTGGATGGTCTCACCCTTATGAGATGAGCCTCTCTCAGCCTGATATAGGGATAGGGGAGCCGCACGAGCGCCATCAACTGGAAGGTAAAGCTGAATTTACCGCCAAACTCCAGAACCTGATGTGCATGTTCGATACTCTGGTTCTTTGTAAATTTGCCCAGATCGGTGGGGGCCTTAAAGTTCACCATATGGTTGATTGGCTCAATTTGGTTACCGGTCGAAACATGGGAGTGGAAGATTTTATGAAAACGGGAGAAAGAATTTTCAATCTCAAAAGACTCTACAATACCCGCTGCGGCATTACCCGCAAGGACGACTCTCTTCCGCCTCGTATCCTTACTGTCAAAAGAAGGGGAGGGAAACTCCCCCCCCTGGGTGAGCTGCTCAGTGATTATTACGAGTATCGAGGCTGGAGCGAAGATGGCATACCCCTCCCCGCCAAATTGACGGAGTTAGGTTTGCAAGGGAGATGAGAGATGAGAATTCATGAATATGAGGCCAAAAAGTTATTCAGGGAGTTTAAGATTCCCATTCCCAGAGGAGGCCTCGCTACTTCACCTGGCGAAGCCCACAGGGTGGCTGAGGAGATAGGACTTCCGGTTACTATAAAAGCCCAGGTTCTGGTGGGAGGGAGGGGGAAGGCTGGAGGAATAAAGTTTGCCGAGGATCTCGGGGAAGTTAGGGAGCTGAGCTGTGAGCTTCTGGACATGGACATAAAGGGGTACAAGGTTGAGAGCATCCTGGTAGAGGAAAAATTGGAGATAGAAAGAGAACTTTATCTCGGTGTAACCATAGATGGATCCCGGGGCTGTCCCATAGTAATGGTCTCTTCAGAAGGCGGAGTGGAGATCGAGGAAACCGCCCGGAACTGTCCTGAGAAAATCTTCTCCAGAGAGGTTAAACCATCCCAGGGTCTAAGGGCCTATCAGGCGCGTAAACTGGCTAAGAAACTAGGGTTTAAGGGAAAGCCTATGCTCCAGCTTGCTGGGGTTATAAGTAGCCTCTACCAAGTATTCAAAAGCTACGATGCTCTTATGGCTGAGATAAATCCACTGGTTATGACCAGAAGAGAAGACCTGATTGCCGCTGATGGAGTTTTGGAGATAGATGACTCTGCCCTATTCCGCCATCCTGAGTTGGGGATTGAGGCTCAGGACAGGATACCGGATGAGCTGGAAAGAGAAGCCAGGAAAATCGGAGTATCCTATGTCAATATGGATGGTGATATAGGTCTCATCTGCAGTGGTGCCGGTTTAGGAATGGCAACTATGGATATGATTAGAGAGAAGATGAAACCGGCCAATTTTCTGGAAACCGGGGGAGGAATGACCAGAGAACTAATGGCGGGAGCCCTAAGAGTGGTTTTAAAGAAAGGGAATCTAAAGGCTGTGTTCATAAACATTTATGGAGGGATTAATCCTATACATGAAGGAGCAAAGGGTATTGCCGATGTAGTGAGGGAGGAAAATGTCAAAATCCCCATCGTGGCCAAGGCCCTAGGCAATCTTCAGGAGGAGACCTGGGAGACTCTCCAGGGTGTGGGAATTAAGGTAGTAAAGGAAACACAAACCGCGAGAGCTATTGAGCAGCTTTTCCGAACTCTGGAGAAGGGGTGCGGATGAGTATCTTAGTCAAAGCGGATACCAAGGTAGTAGTGCACGGGATAACTGGCAGGATTGGAAACCGCCAGACCAGGCTTATGCTCGATTATGGAACGAAGATTTCGGCTGGAGTTACTCCCGGTAGAGGAGGCGAAGAGGTTTGGGGAGTGCCGGTCTATGATTCGGTGAGCGAAGTCATCGAAGAGCACTCCATTGATGCTTCTCTCGTCTTCGTTCCTGCTCCCTTTGCCAAAGATACCTGTTTCGAGGCCATGGAGGCAGGAGTTAAACTAATTGTTTTAATCACCGAACATGTCCCCGTTCATGATGCTATGGAAATCAGAGCTATGGCAAATGCCGAGGAGGCAGTGGTTATTGGACCAACCACTCCGGGGATAATATATCCGGGGAAGATGAAGATTGGCATTATGCCTGGAAATATGTTTTGTCCAGGGAATGTAGGCTTGATTTCCCGTAGCGGAACCCTGACCTATGAAATCGCAGGGAACCTCTGTGATATGGGAATAGGCCAAAGTACAGCGGTAGGGATGGGGGCTGACCCGGTGGTGTGCACCTCTCTTACTCAGCTTCTCCATATGTTCGAAGAAGACGAGGAAACTCATCTGGTAGTCATAGTGGGGGAAGTAGGGGGAACTGAGGAAGAAAAGGCCGCCCAGTACATTAAGAGGGAAATGAAAAAACCTGTGGTAGCTTATATAGCGGGTCAGTCTGTTCCTCCTGGCAAGAGAATGGGTCATGCAGGAGCCATAGTGGAAAGAGGTATGGGGAGTGCTCAGAGTAAAGTAAGAGTCCTCAAAGAGGCAGGAGTGAAGGTGGCGGAAAGACCCACTGAGGTAAGCGAGCTGGTAAAGAGTATCCTGAGGAGAGGGTTATGATTGAGATAGATGAAGATCTATGCAAAGGATGTGAAATTTGTGTGGCCTTTTGTGCAAAAGATGTCCTGGAGATGTCGGACAAATTCAATAAAAAAGGGGTGCATCCACCCCTTGTGGTAAGGGAGGAGGATTGCAACCTCTGCGGAAATTGTATGCTCTACTGTCCAGACTTAGCCATTGTGGTAGCCGAGGAGGAAGAAAGTGGGTAAAGAGATTCTAACCGGTGTCTATTTTATGCAGGGGGACATTGCCTGTGCTGAAGGGGCTCTGGCTGCCGGCTGCAAGTTCTTTGGCGGCTATCCCATAACCCCGGCCAGTGAGATTGCGGAGAGGATGGCGGAAAGACTGCCCCAGGTGGGTGGAGTCTATATCCAGATGGAGGATGAATTAGCTTCCATAGCCGCCGTGGTTGGATCTTCCTGGACCGGGGCTAAATCCATGACCGCCACTTCCGGCCCGGGAATTAGTCTAATGCAGGAGAACATAGGATACGCTGTTGCTACGGAAACTCCCTGTGTTTTGATCAACGTTCAAAGAGGAGGCCCATCCACGGGAATCCCCAGTATTCATCTGCAGGGGGATATCATCCAGGCTAGAAGAGGGTCCCACGGTGAGTATAAGATCATTGCCCTGGCTCCTGCATCTGCCCAGGAGATGTTCGACTTCACTATTGATGCCTTCAATCTGGCGGAAAAGTACCGGACTGCCGTGTTTGTTCTTGCTGATGCCTTTGTGGGACATACGAGGGAAGAAGTTATCATTCCAGAACCTGAAGAGATCTATCGAGTTCAGAGGAAACTGCCAGAAGCTGGATCATCTGAGGGCAAAATCAGGGGCTTTCTTGATGAAGATATAGCTCCCATGCCCATATTCGGGCACGGATTCAAGACTCACGTAACCGGTTCTTGCCACAATGACTTTGGACAGAGGAATGTCATAGATGCCGAGGCTCTTGATTACTATATTAAAAGACTGAACAATAAGATCAGCAAACGCGCCCATGAGATTATTTCTGTTTCTCAGGATATGGATGGGAAGGAGGTAGCTCTTATCTCTTACGGAAGTTGCTATCGGGCTGCCCGGGAAGCATTGAATATTCTGGAAGATGAAGGCATGCGCCAGGTAGGTAGTTTCAGGCTGATTACCGTATGGCCCTTTCCCAGGGTGCAGATCCAGGAACTGGCAAGAAAGGTGAAGTCTATCATTGTTCTGGAGAACAATCTGGGTCAGATTACTCCTTACGTAGAAGCTGCAGCAGGGGGTCAGGCCGAGGTTATCTTTCTACCTCCCAGGGTTCTGGGAACCTTGCACGATCCTCATGCTATTGTGGATAAGGTGAAGGAGGTTATCCCATGAAGTTAGTTCACCCTTTGATGAAATATGTACGGCCCGGGGCCATTTCTACCGCTACCTGCGCTGGTTGTGGTGATGGAATCATGGCTCAGGCGGTTCTTAGGGCAATAGACGAGCTGGAGCTTAATATAGATGATTTTGTTTTTGTCTCTGGCATAGGTTGTGCGGGATGGATTCCCAGTCCTTTCTTTAACGCTGATACTCTTCATACTACCCATGGTCGGCCCATCGCCTTTGCTAGCGGAGTGAAGCTGGCCCGACCCGATAGAAAGGTGGTTGTTATTAGTGGAGATGGAGACCTGGCGGCTATCGGCGGAAACCATCTCATTCACGCAGCCAGAAGAAATATTGGTATGACCGTGATTTGCGCTAACAACGGGATTTATGGTATGACAGGGGGTCAGGTGGCTCCTACCACGCCTCTGGGCCTGAAGACAACCACCACCCCTTACGGGAATGTGGAAAGAGCCTTCGATCTTTGCGCTCTGGTAGAGGCAGCGGGGGCCTCTTATGTGGCCCGGTGGACCACCTACCACGCCCGAGGGCTCACCCGATCAGTCAAGAAGGCTCTGACAAAGAGGGGATTCTCATTTATTGAAGTGCTTTCCCAATGTCCCGTTCAGTACGGCCGAAGAACAGGGGTAGGGAATGCGGTGGCCATGATGAAGGGCTATAAGGAGAATTCCCTGTCCGTTAAGAAGGCAGCATCTCTTAATGAGGAGGAGTTGAAAAACAAGATCATAGTGGGTGAACTTGTAGATAAAGATTCGCCGGAGTTGACCGAGGAAATAGAAAAGGTGAGGAGAATTCATGAGTAAGGCGAAAAAAACTGAGATAAGAATTGCTGGCTTTGGAGGACAGGGAGTAGTCCTGGCGGGAGTGGTTCTTGGTAGAGCAGCGGTTCTTTATGATAAGAAGAAGGCTGTTCAGACGCAGTCCTACGGTGCAGAGGCTAGAGGTGGAGGAGCTAGATCAGAGGTTATCATCTCCGAGGATTCCATTGACTATCCTAAAGTGATGCGTCCTGATATTCTGGTGGCGATGTCCCAGCAGGCGCTGGACAAATACCTCAAAGATCTAAAACCTGGCGGCCTGCTCCTCATAGATTCTGAATTGGTAAAGAATCTGCCCCCAGAGCAAAGGTTTACTCTTTATAAGTTCCCTTTTTCCCGCATCGCCAGTGATGAATTTGGCCGTACCATCGTAGCCAATGTCATTATGCTGGGTGCACTCACTGGTCTGGCCCACCTCGTATCTTTTGAGGCCATGAAGAGTTCTATAAGAACCTCTGTGCCCAAAGGGACAGAAGAGATGAATCTGAAGGCTCTTAAGAGAGGGGTGGATCTGGCCAAGGTCTCTTGAAGCCTCTGTTTTTATCTCCCGCCAGCTAAAACTTTACCAAAGAAAAGTTACTGCTGGAATGAAAATCTTATAAGGCACGAAGGATGAGCAGGAATAACGAAAAGATTGGTGCTGTTATGGTAGTTG
>SOJT01000183.1 GCA_004376485.1 Candidatus Aerophobota bacterium
TAATTTGTTAGCCGGGAGATCATTTTGACCCACTTCTCTTACCCTCTATTCTATCCTCGAAATTATCTTTTCCATAGTATAACTGGGGGAAAACCGTTTGTCAACGAAAGGAAAAAGCCATTTAAATTACCCAACCGAAAGCGAACTATAGATTGACAAGGGTCTTCTCTTTGCTACTCTAGTTTGGACTAATTATTCCAGAGGGTCCCATATATGCCTTCAAAAACCCTTGAAAAATTGAGAAAGGACGCCCGGAAGATTTTCATGGCGGGAGTGGAAAGGGTGGAACCAGCCAGAGCTGTAAAAAGCTTTGTCCACTTAGAAGACAGTACTCTCACCGTAAACATGAGAGAATACGATCTAAACCAAATCGAGAATATTTATATTGTTGGTGCGGGAAAAGCTGCTGCACCTATGGCTTTGGCTGTGGAGGAGATTCTTGGAAATTGGATCAATGAGGGCCTTATCAATACCAAGTACGGACACGGACTTTCCTTAAATAGGATTGAGCTAAAAGAAGCGGGCCACCCCCTACCTGATGAAGCAGGCATGCGGGGAGCAGAAGCCATGCTATCCCTTATTGAAAAGGCTAAAGATGAGGACCTGATTATCTGCCTCATTTCAGGAGGTGGATCAGCTCTTCTTCCTCTTCCGGCTCAAGGTATTTCTCTGGAAGAAAAACAAGAGGCTACCTCTCTTCTACTGGGGTGCGGAGCAACTATCCAGGAAATCAACGCTATCCGAAAACATATCTCTCGCATCAAGGGAGGAAGATTAGCTGAGGCTTCCTGGCCAGCTGGGCTCGTGACGCTCATTCTTTCTGATGTGGTGGGTGACCCTCTGGATGTAATTGCTTCGGGACCTACTGTCCCCGATGAAAGTACATTTGAAGATTGCCTGGCTATAGTAAAAAAATACAAACTGGAGTCTAAAGTTTCACCTTCCATCAGGAATCACCTTCATGAAGGAGCGGCTGGGAGGAGACAAGATACTCCCAAACCGGGGAATGTTTGTTTTACCAGAACTCAAAATGTTATTATAGGCAGCAATATTCAGGCGATAGGAGCCTCAGCTTCGGAGGCCCGCCAGCTTGGCTATCACCCCTTGATTCTCTCTTCTCTTATTGAAGGAGAAACTCGCCAGGTAGCCAAAGTCCACGCAGCCATAGCCAAGGAGGTAATTAGAACCGGCAATCCCATCACCAGACCTGCCTGTCTCATCTCGGGAGGAGAGACTACCGTTACCTTAAGAGGGGAAGGCAGGGGAGGTCGTAACCAGGAATTTGTCCTGGCCGCCGCTCTGGAAATGAAGGATCTAAAGATGACAGTTATCCTCAGCGGAGGAACAGACGGCAGTGACGGTCCCACTGACGCTGCCGGAGCCCTCGCCGATGGGAATACCATCCGGCGATCCTGGATGAAAGGAATGGATCCAGCAGCCTACCTGGATAGAAACGATTCCTACAACTTCTTTCTCAAACTAGGAGATCTTTTAATAACCGGTCCCACCAGAACCAATGTTATGGATCTACGAATCATAATCCTTGGTTAAGCGTTGACAGATGGCTTTCCCCAGCTATACTATATTCAAAAGCATCAGACTGCTGGTGAGACTTTTCGAAAATCCTCCTGGAAAATTTAGGAAAGATCATGGAAGATAATAAATATATACTGGGATTGGATTTAGGTTCAATAAGCGTCAATGCCATTCTCATTGATAGGACGGGTGAGATTGTTTATGAGGAACCCTACACTCGACATAACGGGGACCCCCTTAATAAGACCCGGGAAATGGTTAAGAAAATAGCCAGGAAATATCCCATTAAATACCTGGCGGTTACCGGTTCTAATGGGGAGAGATTGAGCAAGATCTGGGATGTTTCTTACACGGAGGAAGTGATTGCTCAGGCAAAGGGAATTCATCACCTGCACCCTGAGGTCAAAACCCTTATAGACATTGGAGGAACCGATGCTAAGTTCGTGGAAATTAAGCGGGAGGGAGGAGTAAGAGATTTCGGGATGAACTCAAGCTGCGCTTCAGGAACGGGATCTTTCCTGGATCAACAGGCAAAAAGGTTAGAACTCGACATTGAAGGAGAATTCTCCCGCAACGCCCTTAAATCCAAAAATCCTGCTCGCCTAGCTGGCAGATGCGCCGTCTTTGCCAAATCAGATATGATTCATCTTCAGCAAAAGGCAACCCCCAATGAAGACATCACTATGGGACTATGTGAAGCTCTGGCCAGGAGCTACAAGAGCAACATTGCCCGTGGTAAGGACTTAAAGGAGCCCATCTCATTCCAGGGAGGAGTAGCGGCTAATCAAGCCATGCTGACAGCCTTTAAGAGAGTTCTAAAAAGAAAGAGCATAATGGTGCCCCTGCATCATTTTTCTCTGGGAGCCCTGGGGGCAGCCTTATCTTTAAGGGAGAGAAAAGAGAGGGAGCCCTTCGACCCAGAATGTCTGGTCAAAGAATTTCCCCCTCCCCAGGAAAAAGAGAGCTTGCCAAGACTCATCTCCGATGAGCACAAAAACATTCCCTCGGAGCCGGAAAAATACCCGGAGCTAAAAGAAGGAGAGCCCATAGATGCCTACCTGGGGATTGATATTGGTTCGGTGAGTACCAATGTGGCAGTAATAGATAAGAGAAAGAATCTTCTGGCTAAAAGTTATCTTCCCACGGCGGGAAAACCTATTAAAGCTGTTCAAGAGGGACTCAAAGAGGTCAGGGAAAAACTCGCTGGCAAGGCTAAGATAAGAGGAGCAGGAACCACCGGCTCTGGTCGATATATGATTGGCTCTTTTGTTGGTGCCGACGTCATTAAGAATGAAATTACCACTCAGGCTAAAGGTGCCCTAAATGTAGATACCAATGTGGATACTATCTTTGAGATAGGTGGTCAGGATTCCAAATTTATCTCCCTTGAGAGGGGAGTGATAATTGATTTTACTATGAACAAAGCCTGTGCTGCAGGAACAGGATCCTTCCTGGAGGAACAGGGCGAAGAGCTCAAAATAAACATCAAAAGGGAGTTCGAGGAGGTTGCTTTTTCCAGCACCTCACCCGCTGATCTGGGAGATAGGTGTACCGTATTTATGGAATCGGCTCTGTTCGAACGTTTACAAAGAGGAGTTTCTATCCCGGACCTGGTGGCAGGACTCGCCTATTCCGTGGTCTATAATTATCTTAACAAGGTAGTAGAAAACAGAAAAATTGGGGAGAATATCTTCTTCCAGGGGGGAACAGCCTGTAACAAATCTGTAGTAGCGGCCTTCAGAGAAATTCTGGGAAAAAAGATCACTGTCCCTCCTCATAATGAGGTCCTGGGAGCCGTTGGAGCTGCCATTGTAGCTATGGAGGAAACCGAGGGAAAAACCAAATTCAAGGGGTTTGGATTAAGTGAAGTGGAGTATCGAATGGAATCCTTGGAGTGCCAGGACTGTCCCAATCACTGCAAAGTGAATCAGGTATGGGTGGGGGACGAGGAGAAACCCCTCGCTTATGGGGATAGATGTGACAAATACAGTGGAAAGGAAGGAAAAGGCAAAAAGATTGGGCTCCCCAATCTGGTCAGGGAAAGGGGGAAACTCTTGTTTTCTGCCAAGAAAATCAAAGGGGGTAAGAAGATGGGGATTCCCAGGGCTCTACACACCTATGAACTCTCACCTTTATGGGAAAGTTTCTTTAGTGAGCTCGGATATGAGGTGGTTATTTCCGATCACACCAACGATGAAATTATCCACGGCGGGGTAGAGATGATGGTAGCTGAGACCTGTTTCCCTATCAAGGTCACTCAGGGGCATGTGTTAAACCTTCTGGAGAAAAATGTGGATTACATTTTCCTTCCCAGTATCATAGATTTTGAGGGGAGTGATTCCCAACTGAAAAGAACTTATAACTGCCCCTGGTCTCAAGCTCTTCCCTATTTTGTCAACTCAGCCATAGAGAGGAAGGCTTATTCTACTCAGTTTCTCGAACCAGCAATCTCTTTAAGGGAAGGCGTGGAAAAAGCTCTTAAGATTCTCGGAGACCAGCTGGGTGAGAATCCGGTTAGGGTAAGAAATGCAGTAAAGGCAGCCAGGGAAGCCCAATCCAGATTTTACCAGCGCCTGAAGATAAAAGGCAGCGAGGTGATGAGGAGACTTGGCAGGAAGAAGGCATTTGTATTAATATCCCGTCCTTACAATGGCTGCGATCCCGGGCTCAATTTAGACATTGCAGAGAAGATGAGAGAGCTAGGAATGCTGGCTATTCCCATGGATTTTCTCCAGCCAGATCCTTCTCTAATTTCAGCGGAATACCCCCATATGTACTGGGGTTATGGACAAAAGATCCTGGCTGCCGCGAAGAGAATCAAAGAAACAGACAATCTATATCCTATTTATATTACCAATTTTGCCTGTGGTCCGGACTCTTTTGTTTCTAAATATTTCCTCGAAGAAATGGACCGACCTACTCTGGAACTTCAGATAGATGAACATAGTGCCGAAGCAGGAATTATCACCAGGCTGGAGGCTTTTCTGGACAGTATCCGGAACAAAAAACTGCTCAGAGAAACAAAAGTAGAAAAAGTGCCCCAGCCCATCCACTTATCTAAAGAAAGAGTAATCTACATTCCTTATATGGATGATCATTCTTACGCTTTGAAAGCTACCTTCCAGGCTATGGGACAAGAAGCTGAGGTTATGGAGATAAGCGACCTGGAGTCTCTTCGTCAGGGTCAAGGCTACACCACAGGCAGGGAATGCTATCCCTGCATCCTGACCACAGGAGATATACTTAAGGTAATCAAGAAATCGGGCCTTCCGGAAAAAAGATTGGCTTTCTTCATGGGTACGGCTCAGGGGCCGTGCCGCTTCGGACAATACTGCAGTTTCCACCAACAGCTACTACGAAAGCTAGGCTATGCGGATATTCCCATCATTTCCCTTGATGCAGAGAACAGTTACGGGGGATACGGACCTCAATTTACCAAACTGGCCTGGAGTGGTATTGCCAGCATAGATATACTGCGCAAAGTCCAGAGGCTCATAAGACCTGATGAGGTCAATAAAGGTGAAACTAATAAAGTCTATGAGAAATGCCGGGATGAGATTCTCAAGGCAGTAAGGTGCAAAAGAGGGCTCACTCCTATAATGAAGGAAGCCGCGGTGGCCTTTGGCAGGATAAAGATAAGAAAGACCGATAAGCCAACCGTTACCGTGGTGGGAGAAATATATGTAAGACACAATCCCTACAGTAATAGGTTTATTATTGACGAATTGGAAAAGTTAGGACTAAAAGTGGAGCTGGCTTCTATGAGAGAGTGGTTTATGTATACCAATGAAACGCAC
>SOJT01000047.1 GCA_004376485.1 Candidatus Aerophobota bacterium
AATGTTTACCTTCTTTACTGAATGGCCAAAATCTCTTGTCCCCCCACCCTGGCTTACAATTTCTAGGAGCTTATGAGGATTTATCACTTTGATGCCTGAAAGTATGTTTATTCTGCTTCTCTTAAACACCTTTGAACTTAAAGGAGTTGTGGGTCCAGCTAAAACTACCATGTGGGCAGTCTTGAGATAGCCCAGGAGACTATCTATAGTTTTGTTGGCAATGGATGCGGCTGTGATAATTACCACTGAGCATTGAGGCAGGAGCAGAGGCTCAGCCCAGTCCGGTTGATATTCTCCTGTTCCCTGGAGTGGATGCCTTTCGAAAACAAATAACTTTCCCGCCCTGCTTTGAACCCAGGGTATTAAAGGCACAAACGCTCCCACCATTCCCACCGTATCCTTTTTGGATATTCTCAAATATTTTGTGATGTCTCCGGTGACAATTTCTATATTTTCGGGTTTCAATAAAGCATTAATGGCAGCCACACCTACGCTCGAGGGCAGAATACTGGTGGATCTGGCAAGATCTACGAGCTCTCCAGCACCTCGATTCCTAAAATTACCAGGATATTCCAAGGGATATGGAAGCTGATGGCTCAGGGTAGCAGCAAGACCACAGCCCCCATCATCGAGGAGGACAGCTGTATATTTGAGGCCAATGCGAACTTCAACAGCGACCCGTTTCTTTGCTGTATCTCGTACCTCTGATATGAGCTGATCAACAATCATCTTAGAATCTCCCTCATAACCTCAGCAGCCTTTCAAAGGACAGTTTCCCATCAAAGGAACCAAGGAGGGCCAGGTTCAAGTTTTTTTCCTGAAAGATATTCTCCGATACTCGTCTGACGTCCTCCAGGCTAACCTTCTCAATCTCCTTCATTATTTCCTCCACAGTCCTAATCCTGCCTTGAAGGAGCTCTTGTTTTCCTAAAAAGTAGGCCAGGCCTTCAGAATTCTCCAGGCCCATAATGAGCTTTCCCTTAACGTAATTCTTGGCCCGCTGAAGCTCATCAGGGTTAAGAAGAGATTCTCTGAGCCGGTGAAACTCACCTAAAATAGCCCCTATCACCTCCCCTACTTTACTTCCATCGGTCCCCGCCTCCACGGAAAGACTGCCTGTGTCCAATAGAGTCTGAATTCCTGAGCCAACAGAGTAAACCAAACCCATCTCTTCCCTTATCTTAATAAAGAGACGGGAACTCATGCACCCTCCTAAAATTGTGTTTAAAACCTCCAGGGTGTAGCGATCCGGATGAAGAACACTTATAAAGGTGCGTACTCCCAAACAAATATGAGTTTGATCTGTCTTCCTGGGTAGCGCCTTAAAGGCAGGATTTGTCTGGCTCTCCTTCACCGGTATCCAGGTAGTGCGTTTCTTACCAGTAGCATTACCAAAATGGTTCCTCACCGAAGAAATTACCTTGTCCGGATCTATCTTCCCGGCAACTGCTACCACCATGTTATCCGGTGTGTAACAATTTCGCCATAAATTAGCCAGTTTCTCTCGATTTAATTGAGGCAGGGCTTCTCTGGATGTGACAATATCCCAGCCCAAGGGGTGGTCCCCGTAAAGAAGAGAATGATACAGTTCCAGGACATATTGGGAGGGAGTATCCAGAAGATGATTGATTTCCTGCAAAATAACGCCTTTTTCTAGCTCTATATGTTTTTCATCCAGCCTGGAGTTACAGATAATATCCGAGAGAACATCCACCGCCAAAAGCACCTTGTCAGCAGGAAGCTTCACGTAGAAGAGAGTGTACTCTGCTCCCGTAAATCCATTAAATTCTCCCCCTACGGCATCTATTTCTGATGCGATGGATAAAGCGTCCGGGCGCTTTCTTGTCCCTTTACCAAGCATATGCTCCAAAAAGTGAGTTATCCCCACCAAATCCTTTGTCTCATAGCGGGAACCCAGCCCCACAAAAACTAGAACACTGACTGTTTTAGTCTCCTTCATGGGCCAAACGACGATGCGAAGGTCCCTCTCTCCAGCAGCTTTTTTGTACATACTCTTTGGTCTTCTTTTTTCCATGCACTCACCCAGCTATCCTAGAGTTATCTTGTCTGACACTCAAAGTCCACCCATTTGATAGATAAAGAAAACTACCAACATTATACCGGAAGCCAGGATCACCCCGATGAGGGCCTGCCCAAGGGTGTGCCTGCCCCGATGGAGCCTGGCCCAAACCACCATAGGCACCAGGCCCATGAGGGGGATGGCATAAGATTCAAGTAAAATAAAAAGGCCAGCAGCACAGGCTGTGATAGCGGCAGAATGGATACTCACCTTTGTCTTAAAAGTAACCAGAGCTACAGCGATAGCAGTAATAGAGTATCCCGATACGATAATTAGCAGCCCCAGAGGAGCCTCAACATAAGTCAAAACTATTAAGTAGACGGGCAGGACTGGAAGGGCCACCAGGAGTAAGACTCTCCGTTCCTCGTTAATAGAAAAGTGAAGATCGGTAATCCTTCCTCTCTTAAGCAAGACAAAGCTCACCCCTAATGGGACAGCCGTGGTGAATATAATCTGCACAGGAAACCAGGTCATAAATTCCTTGGTATTATTGGCAAAATAAAGAGACAAGATGACGGCAAAAAGAACGGCTACAACATAGGGACTCAGAGTCATAGAGATATAGAAGGCAACTTTCTCTTTCAAGGCCTCTTTACTCATAGTCAAAATCCTTGTCAGCGATGATTCTCTATTCTATCGCAAAATGCCAGATTTGTGAAGGTGAACGAAAATGAAAGAGGATGGTAGAGAGAAAACCGGGAAAGATCCGCCCAAAAAGTATGGTTGATTAAGGCAGGGAAAGTCGTTTTAGATCCCGTTTATGAACAAGGAGGGACTATGGGAAATTTGCCGGGACTTTAGCACCTTCCGCTCTGGAGAGAATCCTCACAATCCGGCCATAAATTTCCATATGCTTCTCAGCTACTATTTTCCAGGAAAGGTGCTTCTTCACGTAATCCTTTGCATTTTTTGAAAGACTCTCGGCCAGCCCGGGATGGGAGATAATCTTAACGATATAATCAACAAAATCTTGATCAGAATAGGCTATAAATCCGCAGTTAACCTTATTTACCATCGCCTGAAAGGAAGAGAGGGGAGAAAGAACCACAGGTTTCCCAAAAGCCAGGCAGTGGGCGAGAATTCCGCTCTGAGCTCCTATCTCATAGGGAAGTATGACCACATCGGCAGCACTGAGAATAGTGTCAAAAACTTCCTGCGAGAAAGGCCCCCTCAGGATTTTGATTCTATCCCTGGAAGGAGAGCTATTGATTAATCTAAGAAGACTTTGGCCATACTCGCTGCACCCTCGAAGACGTACTCCTCCCGCCGCCACCAGCTCTGCAGAAGGTACTTTTTCAGCAATCCGGGGGAAAATAGAGATAATTCGATCAAAGCGTTTTGTAGGCCTAAAATATCCGCAGAGAAGGACGATTTTTTTACCCCTCATCCCTAATTGATTCTTCGCCTCAGGCACAGGATCAACAATTCTCACCCCGTGAGGAACCACATAAATATGCTCGAAGGGAAAGATCTCCCTCCCAATGCTCTGTCTCTGATATTCCTCATGAACTATGATGGCGTCTGCTATCCGGCAGATAGCTTCGGTAATCAGCTTCTGATGCTGGGAAAAACTATCATAAACTGTGTGCAGGGTAACTATTATCGGGATGCTGGCCAGTTTTAGCCTGTAGAGAAGAGGGATAATAGCCACGCCGTGATTGGGTCCATATAGCCCGTATTCATGCTGAATATGCACCACATCCGGCTGAAATGCAGCCATGGCATTAAAAACCCGCTCCGATACAGCGAGGCCATCGAGGCTCGAAACAGAATAGAACGATCCTTCCCCTTTCCCAAAAGGGCTAACAATATGGATTTTGTTAGAGGGCCCCTTTGCTTCGAGCTCCGAAACAAGATAAGAACAATAGGCTGCTATGCCGCACTGCATAGGAGGATAGGTAGAAATAATCCCTATTCGCATGAAAGACACCTCTGATTGACTAAACATTAACCTTGGATTTGGATGAAGGAATTGTCGATACCGGGTGTGAGGATCGGTGGTTATTTTCCTAAATGGGGACTCTACCCTTGGTGTAACCGCCCATAATGGTTTCCCCTCTCTTTTGCCTGGAAGTTACATTAATATAATACATAAAATTCCTTTCGTGTCAATTCCTGTTTTACGTAAAGGTGAAAAAGTCCGCTTTTACGTGACACAAAATTGACATTAAGCAGGCAATATCTTAGAATCAATGAAATGAGCTACGGCTGACCTCTCAGAGAAAAAGTGCCGAAGCTTCTGGAATACAACATAATTAAATAAACCAAAGAGGACCAGAAATTGTCAGCACTAACGAATACTAGACAACCCGGCTCTATATTCCGCCGCTATCCTGGCAATCCCATTCTTAAGCCATCACTCTGGCCATATCCTGCGAACGCGGTTTTCAACCCGGGGGCTACTGAGTTCCACGGTGAAACACTTTTGCTCGTCCGTGTCGAGGATCTAAGAGGTTTCTCCCATTTGACTGTGGTTAAAAGCAAAGATGGTAGGACAAACTGGCGCATCTCACCTCATCCCACACTCCAACCAGATGTTAATTTTCAGGAAGAACCATACGGACTTGAGGATCCGCGAATTGTCCGGCTCAGCGAAGAAGGAAAATATGCTATTACCTACGTTTCTTTTTCACTGGGAGGTCCTCTCGTTTCCCTGATGATGACCGAGGATTTTCACACCTTTCATCGTATGGGTCCTTTGCTTCCACCTGAAGATAAGGATGCCTCTCTGTTTCCCCGCCGTTTTAAGGGTCGATTTGCCCTGATTCACCGGCCAATCATCAGGAGAGAAGCTCATATATGGATATGCTTTTCACCTGACTTAAGACACTGGGGAGATCATCGAGTGGTTATTCCAAGAAGACCGGGATGGTGGGACTGTCATAAAGTGGGATTGGGGGCACAACCTATTGAGACTCCCGAAGGGTGGTTGCTTATCTACCATGGAATCAGACTGGCCGCCTCTGGTAGCTTGTATCGGGTTGGCCTTGCTCTACTCGATCTGGAGGAACCATGGAAACTGATCTCTCGCAGCGAGGAATGGGTTTTGAGCCCCAGCACCCAGTACGAACAGGTAGGCGATGTGCCAGGGGTGGTTTTTCCCACTGGAGCTGTCTTAGACAGCGGCACCAATGAGCTCCGCCTCTATTATGGTGCGGCCGATAAGGTGGTTGGCTTAGCCACAGCTGATCTTGGCGAACTTACCCGCTTTGTCAAGCACTATCAAA
>SOJT01000073.1 GCA_004376485.1 Candidatus Aerophobota bacterium
CGATGTCAAAGTCTCGGGAGTGCTGAGCCATGAATACTGCTACCGGAGTTGAAGGAGACATAGGGTAAAAAGAGACAAAATTGCACCCTCCGCCGATCGCACCTAGTGCTACTGCCTCCGCACCATTCACGAGAACCTCATCTGTAACCTTGAAGTTTTTCTCTATCTTTACCTCAATTTTGCCCGAAGCTACTAAATCAGCGCCGATCTCGTACCCTTTTCTTGCCGCTTTAATATTTTTCCTTACCACCTTCTCTCCCTTGGCAGAAAAATGCTCCCTTAAGTAATCCTCAAGAATATTTATCTCAACCTTAAAAAGACCTGAAAGTACTCCGACAGCAACTGTATTGGAATAGATTTTGCTTCCAACATCGGATGCTACTTGAGAGAAAGGCACATCCATTATCTTGTCTTCCCTGCCGCGGTATTCCCTTTGTAAATTCTCTCTATCCCCCAGGATCATGGTTTCAGAAGAAACTCTTTCCCCCAGATGCTGCAGTGCACCTTCACTGAGAGGAGTGAGAATATCAATCCTGTCAACGAAAGAAGATACCCTCCTTGATGATATGCGTATCTCTGTGGAATTCGTTCCCCCCCGTATGCGGGACATATATTCTTTGCTGGAGAAAACGTTGTATCCAGAAAGCTTCAAAACGCGGGCAAGGATGTGCTCAACGGTTTGGATCCCCTGTCCGGCCTCACCAGCTAGAACAATTGAAACATAATCGTCAGTGTCAGCTAAGCGGCTAACCATATGCTGCACCCCCTATAAACATTGATATACACAACCTGCGTTCTCCCAATCCTTATCCTTTCCTATTAAGACCTTGTAGGCTAGTGGCAACGCCTTCCCAAGTGGAGGACTTCTCTTCGCCGATTTCGAAATCTACCCAAAGATATCCTTGGCAACCAGTCTAACTGAAAACCCATGTTCTTTGGCAAGCATCTCACCGTATCCCCCATTCGCCTTGAGGACTGAGCCAGCTTTAATCTTAGCCTCCTTTTATCACTCTTAACATCCTTAAAGAGACCTCCACCGAGTTCATCAACTCTTATCTTTGGCTTCTTTCGTTGATTTATAAGCCCTCATAACCTCGTCTACGAAGGAAGACTCGGGAAGAGCCCCCTCAAACCCAAACTCCTCGTTTATCAGCACCTTGGGAACTCCCATTACTCCGTATTTATTGACTAGATGGGGAAATTCAGCCGACTCTACCATATCTGAGGTAATATGTTCACTTTCCAGAGCGAGTTTGTGAGCCATGGTGACGGCGGAAGGGCAATAGGGGCAGGTTAAAGTAACGAAGACCTGGATGTGTATGGGTCTATCAATTTTACCTATCTTATCCTTTGACTCTAAAGATAGATCAGTAGCTTTCCTGGAGACATCATAAATGGCGGAAATAAGAGAGTTAAATTCATATCCCCCCGGAATGCCAAAAAACCTGATTCCGTAGTTCCTCTCTCCTTCCACTACCAGAGCCGGAATCTTATCGATCTTATACTGCTGGGATACTTCCTTATCCAGGGCGAAATTATATATTCTTGAGCTAATCTTGGGAGAAAGAGAAGCTATCTCCTCGGTGAGTCTGCGGGTCTCCTCACAGTAGTGGCATTCGATCTTCTGGGTAAAATTCACCAACCTCACCTGGCCAGTTAATTTCTTGAACCTTTCCCTTACCTCATTTTGCACCTCGTCCTTAAGTAAGGTCATGTTTACCTCCCCTATAATTTACCCCGTTAGAAAACTCCAACCGTGAGATTAGAGATGAGGATGATTTTCTAAATGAATGGCTCAGGACGGGTTAAAGTTCTTTCCAAGCCTTCTAACGGGGTTTACCTCAATCTCAATAAATATTGATAGGCAGTGAGAGTTGCCTTGGCTCCTTCTCCGCAGGCTACGATAATCTGTTTCTCCGGAACACTGCTTACATCTCCAGCAGCAAACAGTCCCGGAATATTGGTGTGGTTGCTGCAGTCTACTACAATCTCACCTGCTTCATTAAGATTCACCAGGGATCTGGAAAATTCTGAATTGGGAACCAGTCCAATCTCGATGAAAACTCCCTCGAGGGATAAGCTCTTTTCCTCGCCACCATCTAGAGGTTCTATGATTATACCCTCTACCCTCTCCTTTCCCTTAATCTCCTTTACTCTGTGTCGGGGGAAGAAAGTTACCTTCTTTTCCTTTTCTATCTGCTTCACCAAGACAGTATCCGCTCTCCAGGTGGAGGCGATATCTACCAGATAAATCTTAGGGGAAATTTTGACTAAATCTAGGACTGCCTCAAAGGCAGAGTTCCCTCCCCCAATCACCGCCACCTCCCTTCCTTCAAAAAAAGGAGCATCACAGACACTGCAGTAAGTTACTCCCCGTCCGATGAGTCTCTCTTCTCCTGAAACATTAAGGGAACGAGATCTTTTGCCAGAGGCGATGATTACTGTCCTGCCCCTAAATTTTTTCCCGCTCTTGGTGAAGATAGAAAAAACGTCTTTTTCTTGGCTTAACTCCTCAACTTCTTCCCCAATTTCTTGATCTATGGGGAAGCGGCTTACCTGTTCTTTGAATTTATTAACTAGCTCTCTACCTTCAATATATTGATAACCCATGTAGTTTTCCACCTCTGCGGTCACGAGAACCTGACCACCCAGGTCCTTACTGACGAGGAGTGTCGCAAGTCTTTTGCGAGCAGCGTAAATAGCGGCGGTCATCCCTGCTGGTCCCCCACCTATTATCAGAAGATCATAAATGAGTTCAGTCTTCCCGGTTGGTTTTTCCTCCTCTTTAGAGAGAATAAAATCTAACTCCATGACTTCCCCCTTTTATTCGATCAGGTTCGCCTTCAACTTATTTTATACTCAAAAAGAATCTGGATGTCAACAAACCAGAATATCTCTGGTGGGAAGAAGCTCTAATTTTACTTTAACACGATTTCGAACCGCTTTATAATACGATCTGAACCTTAAACCCAGCAGCTAGAAGATTAAGTAAAATTAATAGTTCAAGCAATCCCAAATTCTTTCCGGACACCGGAGAATCCGAACTTTTGACAGTCTGGCGGCATGTGATAGAATATTTCATTGTTTCCTGGTAGGGTGAGTCAGAGAATGAAGATCGGCGGAAAAACAAAAATAGTGGGGATATTCGGCTATCCTTTAGCTCATTCCCTATCTCCCCATCTACATAATGCTGCCTTTGCTCTATTAGAGCTTGATTTTGTCTACCTTCCCTTCTGGGTAGAACCCGAGGATTTAGACTTAGCGGCCCGGGCCATAAAATCTCTGAATATGGTGGGGGTCAATGTGACCATTCCTCATAAGGAGGAGATCATCGCCTATCTGGATGAGGTAACCCCTGAGGCCCGGATGATGGGAGCAGTGAATACCGTTCTTAACAGAAAAGGCAGGCTCATTGGCTACAATACTGATGGTCAAGGTTTCATTGATTCTCTTAATAAGGAAGGAAGATTTGACCCCAGGGGAAAAAGAGTGATGCTTCTGGGAGCCGGAGGTGCAGCACGGGCCATTTCATCGGTTCTGATCCGGCAAGGAATTGCTTCTCTTATCATTGTTAACCGAACGCAAAGAAGAGGAGAAGAGCTGGCCCATCATCTGAAAAGGATTTTCAAGAATAGATGCCCCATAGACCTCCTCGAGTTTAACCAAAGGAGCTTCTGGGGAGGGGTGCGGGAAATCAATCTCTTTGTCAATGCTACTTCAGTGGGTATGCATGCGGAGGACCATCTGTTAACTAATCTGGATCTATTTTCTCCGGGCACCTTTGTTTATGATGTAGTGTATAACAGAAAAACAGAGCTTCTAGAAGCAGCCGAGGAGCAAGACTTACCTTGTTTGGGAGGATTGGGGATGCTCATCCATCAGGCAGCCCTCTCCTTTGAAATCTGGACTCATGGAAAGGCTCCGCTCCAGAAGATGAGAGAAGCGGCCGAGAAAGAGTTGGGAATGGGAAAAAGGGGGATATGATGCTTCGCTATTTAACTGGAGGGGAATCTCACGGAAGGGCTCTGGTCGCTATTCTTGAGGGGATCCCGGCAGGTCTTTCCCTGTCTTGCCGTGATATTGACGGGGAGCTGAGGCGCCGACAGGTAGGCTATGGTCGCGGAGAGAGGATGAAGATAGAAAAGGATAGGACCGAGATTCTTTCTGGTGTTCGTGGAGGCAGAACTTTAGGAAGCCCCATTGTTCTAATGATAAAGAATCTGGAGTGGCCAAGATGGCAAAAGATTATGGCGGTGGAGGAAAATGTTGATCATGCTGCCCTGACTCAGCCTCGACCTGGTCATGCTGACCTGGCCGGAGTCATCAAATATGACCTTGAGGATATAAGAGATGTGCTGGAGAGGGCCAGTGCTCGGGAGACAGCAGTCCGGGTGGCAGTAGGGGCCATCTGTAAGAAATTTTTGCGAGAGTTCGGGATAGATTTTTACAGCCGTGTTATTCAGATTGGCAAGATAAGGGATAAAAAAGAGTGGCAGCCGGATCAAGCCGATTATTCTTCAATTGAGTCTTCATCCCTCAGATGTCTGGATAGGGAAAAAGAGAAACAAATGAAGGAGCTTATTGACCAGACCAGAACAAAGGGTGACACTCTGGGGGGGATCTTTGAGATCTATACTACCAATCTACCCATAGGATTGGGGGGGTATACCCAATGGGATGTTAAACTGGATGCCGGGCTAGCTAAAGCCATAATGAGCATCCAGGCCATAGTAGGAGTGGAAATAGGACTGGGTTTTGCTTCGGCAGAAAGATGGGGATCCCGGGTTCAGGATGAGATATTTTATGATGGGGAAAAAGCCCGTTTTTTCCGCAAGACCAACCGGGCCGGGGGCATTGAGGGAGGAATGAGCAATGGAGAAACCCTGATTATGAGAGCCGCCATGAAGCCTATTTCTAGCCTGGCTCGGCCCCTTCGCTCAGTGGACCTCATCACCAAGAAAGAGGTGAAGGCAGCTCGCCAAAGAGCAGATATCTGTGCTGTTCCTGCAGCAGCCGTCATCGGGGAGGCAGTGGTGGCTTTTGAGATTGCCCGGGAGGTGCGGGAGAAGTTTGGCGGGGACAGTCTAGCTGAAGCCAGGAGGAACTACCAGAGTTACATGGACTACCTGGCCAAAAAACAGGCAAGATGAACATTATCCTGACGGGTTTTATGGGTACCGGGAAAAGTGCGGTGGGTAGGAAATTGGCCAAGAGGTTAGACATGGAGTACCTGGATACCGATGAGCTCATTGAAGAAAGGGAGGGCTCTAAGATCTACCATATATTTGAAGAAAAAGGGGAGTGCTACTTTCGTAAGGTGGAAAGTGCCATGGTCAGGGAGGTTTCACGTCTTGACAGATATGTCATCTCTACCGGTGGGGGAGTAGTCTTGAAAGATGAAAATATCAAGGCTTTGAGGAGAAACGGTTTTATCATTTGCCTTACTGCTAATCCGGAGGTCATCCTTAAGAGAACCGAGAAGACAGGCGATCGCCCCCTTTTAAATGAGCCTGATCCAGGAAAAAGAATCAAAGAGCTCCTGAGGATGAGGCAAGCCTATTATGAGAAGGTGGATTTTTCTGTAGACACTTCCGACTTGGGGATGGAGGAAGTGATCAGAAAAATAGAGGAGGTTTTGAGAAAGAAGAATGAAAGTTGTTCCTATAGACCTGGGGGAGCGTAGCTATCCTGTCTACATAGGACGAGATATAGCTGATCTGGGCAGGGTAGCCAGAGAATTTGATCTGGGGGAAAAGGTTTTAGTTATTTCCTCGAGACCCATTGCCTCCCTTTATGGGAGGGAAGTAAGAGATGCTCTTGGAAGCTGCGGCTTTCAGGTTTCTTTAGCCAGAGTCCCGGATGGGGAGAAGTACAAGACATTATCTTGGGCAGCGAAATTATATGAAGAGTGTGCTGAAGACAAGCTAGACCGAAACTCCACCATCCTCGCCCTGGGAGGAGGAGTAATAGGAGATCTGGCTGGATTTGTTGCTTCCACTTATCTTCGGGGAATTAATTTTATTTATCTGCCTACCACTCTTCTGGCGCAGGTAGATGCCAGCATAGGTGGAAAGGTGGGAGTAGACCTTCCTCAGGGTAAGAACCTGGTGGGTTCCTTTTATCAACCCCGTTTCGTTTATACGGATCTTAAGGTGCTCAGAACTCTCCCGCAGGCTCAGATAAAAGAGGGATTGGCTGAGATCATAAAATATGGGGTGATAGAGGATAAGGATCTTTTCCTTTATCTGGAGCAGAATCTGGAAAAAATTAAAACTTTAAGTCTTGACTCTCTGGAATACATCATTACCCGATGTGTTCAAATTAAAGCTGCTGTTGTCCAGGAGGACGAGAGGGAAAAGAGGGGAAAGCGTCAGGTTCTTAATTTTGGTCACACTATTGGTCATGCTATAGAGTCGGGCACTGGATACGGAAGGTATAGCCATGGAGAAGCTGTGGCGGTGGGAATGATAGCAGCAGCGAGAATAGCTAAGAAGATGGGTTTTCTCCCGGAGGATTCACTAGTTAGAATGGAAAATCTGGTGAGGAGAGCAGATCTTCCCAGCCGGGTGGAGGGAGTGAACGGTGGTAAGCTCTGGGATGCTCTTTATTTGGATAAGAAGATCAAAGGAGGTAAACTCTATTTTGTCCTGCCCAGAAGAATAGGAGAGGTTTTTCTCACCGATAAGGTTCCTCTCACTTTGGTAAGAGAGGCAATTAGAGAGCTGGGGGTGGAAAAATGATTCACATTCTAATCATTCATGGACCTAATATTGACCTTCTAGGGATGCGGGAAAGAAATATTTATGGCAAGATGAGTCTTTCTAGATTAAATCAGCTTATCAGAGAAAGAGCAAAAAACCTGGGAGTGGAGGTAAAGATCAGCCAGTCAAATCGTGAAGGTGATATTGTTTCGCTCATAGGAAAGACTAAAAACTGGGCTAGCGCTATCATCATCAATCCGGCTGCTTATACTCATACCAGTGTGGCCATCAGGGACGCCATCCTGGCTGTCAATATCCCCACTATAGAGGTTCATCTATCCAATATTTATCAGAGAGAGGTTTTTCGGCACAAATCCTTAACTGCTGGGGCTTGCGTCGGCCTGATTCTAGGATTCGGGTCCCAGAGTTATCTTCTGGCTCTGGAGGCAGCCGTGAACATTATCAAGGAGAAGGGCAAAAAATGGAGTTAGAAAACCTGCGTCGCCAGATTGACGAAATTGATTCTAAGCTGGTGGATCTTCTTAATGAGAGGATGAGGAAGGTTTTTGAAATTGCTGAGGTTAAAAGAAGGAGAGGAGGAACCCTTTATTCTCCGGCTAGAGAAAAGAGGATTTTCCAGCGATTGATCCAGCATAACCAGGGTCCCTTACCCAACGAAGCTTTGCTAGAGATCATGCAGCTTATCCTTAAAACCTCACTTACCCTTCAAAGTGAACCTAAGGTAGTCTATTTCGGCCCTCCAGCCACCTTTACTCATCTTGCGGCTATAAAGAATTTTGGCAGGCAAGCTGAGCTTATTCCGGCAAAAAGTATCGGTGAGATCTTCTCCAGGGTAGAAAAAAAGCAGGCAGAGTTTGGGGTGGTGCCGGTAGAGAACTCTACCGAGGGAGTGGTTACCCATACCCTGGATATGTTTCTGGATTCAGATCTCAAAATATGTGCCGAGACCGTTCTAGAAATTTCTCATCATCTTCTGGGCAAGGGCTCTTTAAAGAAGGTAAAAAAGGTCTATTCCCATCCCCAGGCTCTGGCTCAGTGTCGCGGGTGGCTGGAAGAGAACCTTCCCACCGTGAGATTGGCGGAAGTGGAAAGCACAGCCAGGGCCGCCCAGATGGCTGCGAAGGACCTTACCTGTGCTGCCATTGCCTCTGATGTAGCTGCCTCCCTCTATAATCTTAATATTATCGCATCGCACATTGAGGACAGCCCTCATAACTATACCCGGTTTTTGGTTGTCGGCCGGGAATACAACAAGGAGAGGAGCGGACAGGATAAGACCTCTATTCTTTTCTCCATCAAGGATAGGGTAGGGGCTCTGCATAACATGCTAGCTCCCTTTCTTAAGTACGGAATCAATTTGACCAAAATTGAATCCCGACCCACTAAAAGACGAGCCTGGGAATATGTGTTTTTCCTGGATTTTGTCGGCTACAAGGATGAAGAGAAGATAAAAAAGGCTCTGGCAGAACTTGAGGAAAGCTGTTTTTTCCTTAAAGTCTTGGGATCATATCCCCGAGGAGAATAAAGAAAAGATGAGATGAGATGAGATAAAGGAGAGAAGAAATGATAATTACCTTGAAGTCTGATACCACACAAAAGGGAATTGACCAGGTGGTGCAAAAAATCAAAGAATTGGGTTTTACTCCCCATATCTCAAAGGGAGCCGAGAGGACTATCATTGGAGTCATAGGCGAGAATGCTATACGTTACCGAAATGTTTTCGAGGCTATGTTTATTGTGGAGTCCATTGTTCCCATCTCCAAGCCCTATAAGTTAGTCAGCCGGGAATTCAAAAAGGAAAATACCAAAGTTAAAATAGGAAAAGTAGAGATTGGAGGAAAGGCGATAGTGGTAATGGCAGGGCCCTGTGCCGTGGAAAGTAGAGATTTGCTTCTGGAGGTAGCTCAGCAGGTGAAGGAGGCGGGGGCAAAGATCCTGAGGGGAGGTGCCTTTAAACCTCGCACTTCTCCTTACTCTTTCCAGGGTCTGGGGAAGGAAGGGTTAAAACTCTTGGCTGAAGTGAGCCGGATCACCGACCTTCCCGTAGTTACGGAGGTCATGGATCCACGGCAGGTAGAGATGGTCTCAGAATATGTCCATATTATCCAAATTGGGGCTCGTAATATGCAAAATTTTGATCTCCTGAGGGAAGTGGGCCGAGGCAGCCGACCCGTTCTACTCAAAAGGGGAATAGCCTCTACAATTAAAGAATTCTTAATGTCGGCAGAGTATGTCTTATCCGGGGGTAATTATGATCTTATCCTCTGCGAGAGGGGAATAAGAACCTTTGAAGATGCCACCCGTTTTACTCTGGATCTTTCAGCAGTTCCTCTCATCAAGAAACTCAGTCATCTTCCGGTGGTGGTGGATCCCAGCCATGGCACAGGCATGAGGGACCTGGTGGCTCCTATGTCCCGGGCCGCCATAGCGGCAGGCAGTGATGGCCTTATTGTCGAAGTTCACCCCAGACCAGAAGAGGCCCTCTCGGATGGCCTGCAGTCTGTAATACCACAGGATTTTCATCGGTTCATGAAAGAGATTAAATCTATAGCCAGAGTGTTAGGAAGGGGCTCCTGAGCCATGAGCCTTAAATCCATCCAGATTAATCCTGCCCGGCATCTAAAGGGAGAAATAACCGTCCCCGGAGATAAGTCCATTACCCATAGAGCTCTTATTTTTGCTTCTATTGCCAGAGGAAAATCAATGGTGAAGGGCTTGCAGAAGGGAAAAGATTGTCTGGCTACCCTCAATGCCTTGAAAATGATGGGAATTCACATGGAGGAGGAAGAGGATAGATTAGTCGTCTATGGACAAGGATTAAGCGGGCTTAGAGAACCGCCCAATATCCTGGACTGTGGCAATTCAGGGACTACTGTACGACTCTTAGCTGGACTTCTGGCTCCTCAGAAATTCTATTCTGTCCTCTCAGGCGATCAGTATTTAAGGAAAAGACCCATGCAGAGGGTAGTGGAGCCGTTAAGAAAAATGGGAGCCAGAGTTTTTGGTCGAGAAAATGGTGAGTTCCCTCCTTTGACCATCCTGGGTGGTAAGCTCAAAGCAATAGATCATTCCTCTCCAATACCCTCAGCCCAGGTGAAATCCTGTATATTGTTAGCAGGACTCTACGCTAAGGACAGAACCTCTGTAATTGAGCCCTATCGATCTCGGGATCACACCGAACGCATGCTGAAATTCTTAGGAGCAAAAATAGAAGTTAATGATTTGAGAGTAAGTGTTGAAGGAAATAATTCTTTTTCCGGGGCCAATATTTGGGTACCAGGGGATCTTTCCGCCGCTTCTTTCTTTATGGGGGGAGCGGCGATCTTAAAAAGATCGAAATTAAAGATTTTACAGGTGGGATTGAATCCCACCCGGCGTGGTTTCATCGATGTTCTTCTCCGGATGGGAGCAGATATCAAGATTCTCAATATGAGAAAAATCTGTGAAGAGGAGGTAGGCGATATAGAGGTAAGAGGAGGTAATTTGAGAGGAACTGTGGTCCAGGGAGGAATGATTTCCCGTCTCATTGATGAAATCCCTATCTTAGCTGTGGTGGCCTGTTTTGCTAAAGGTGAAACAATTATTAGAGATGCTCGCGAACTAAGGGTTAAGGAGACCGATCGAATTGGAGCCATAAAGAGCGAGTTAACGAAGATGGGTGCCCAAATTGAAGAAAAAGAGGACGGAATGGTGATTAAGGGGGTAGGAAAGCTAGAGGGCGCTCAGTGCCAGAGTCATGGAGATCATCGAATGGCCATGGCCCTGATTATAGCAGGTCTTTCGGCCAAAGACAAGAGCAAAATTCTAGGTTCGGACTGCATTGATACTTCCTTTCCCGGATTCTGGAGGACACTTGGCCAGATCTTGGTTCAATGAAAACTTGTTGCCAAAGTTCAGAAAGACTTAGGGAAAAATAGCTAGAGAGGAAAACTGGCGTGGAGTTAATAAAAGATATTGACAGGATGAGAACTTATATAGAGAGGATAGAGGAGGGAAAGATTATCGGTTTTGTCCCCACCATGGGGGGCCTCCATAAGGGTCATCTTTCTTTAATCAGAAAGGGTAGGGGAGACTCTGATGTATTAGTGGTAAGCATTTTCGTTAATCCCGCTCAGTTTGGGCCCGAAGAGGATTTTGAAAGTTACCCCCAGGATCTGGAGCGAGATGTTAAGTTGTGTAAGCAAGAGGACGTAGATGTTGTCTTTGCCCCCTCCAGGGAAGAGATGTACCCGGATGATTATTTTACCTTTGTTGAGGTGGAGGGATATTTAACCTCCACCCTGGAGGGAGATTCGCGGCCCGGACATTTCAGGGGAGTCACCACCATCCTGACCAAATTGTTTAACATCGTATCTCCTGATAGGAGCTACTTCGGGGAAAAGGATTATCAGCAGGTTCTGGTAGTAAAAAAATTAGTAAATGAGTTGAATCTAGATACTCAGATTATTGTTCTTCCTATTGTAAGAGAAAATGATGGCCTGGCTCTGAGTTCCCGTAATTCTTATTTTGATGAAAAGGAGAGAGAGGCAGCTACTATCCTTTATAAGTCTCTTAAAAAAGCCAAGGAGTGGACTATCGGGGGAGAGAAAGATCCTGCGCGAATTATTCATAAGATGAAAGAGTTGATAGAAAAAGAACCTTTGGCTGAAATAGATTATATTGCTATTGTCGGCCCAAATAGTATGGAGAAAGTGCAAAGTATAGAGGGAGAAGTTCTCATTATTCTTGCCGTAAAGATAGGTAAGGTAAGGTTGATCGATAATATGAGAGTAAAGAGAAGCATGTGTCAGAGTTAAAGATTCTCATCTCGGTGACAGAGGTTTCCGGTGATATGCACGCCGCTAATCTGGTTAAAGCTATTAGAAGGATAAATCCTGGTACTAAATTTGTGGGTATCGGGGGAGAGAGGATGCAAAAGGCAGGGGTAGATATAAGGTCTATTACTACGCATATGGGAACAATAGGTCTTTTGGAAGGGGTAAAGTATTATCCTTCTTTTTTGAAGGTAAGGTCGATGATGAAAAAGATTCTTTTGAAAGAGAGACCCCATCTTTTAGTCCTTATAGATAGCCGGGATTTTAATTTAGGTATTGCTCGCCTAGGCAAGAAATTCGGCATTCCTGCAGTCTATTATATTGCTCCTCCTGTTTGGGCCTGGCCTGACCACAAAGGGAAAAGAGTAGCCAGAACGTTGGACAGGATTATTGCTATTTTCCCTTTTGAAGCTGAAATCTATCGCGAATGTGGAGCGAAGGTAGCATTTGTGGGACATCCTTTGCTAGATATCGTTAAACCAAATATGAGTAAGGAAGAGGTTTATCATAAATTTGGCCTAAATTCTGGTGGATTTATAATTGGGCTTCTTCCCGGAAGCCGGGAGCAGGAGATAAATAATCTTCTTCCTTTAATGTTGAGTACTGCCGCGGAAGTAAGCAAGAGATTAAAGAATGTTCAATTTTTGCTTCCTCTAGCCTCTTCTGTTTTTGCAGATAGAATCATGAGGATAGTTAATAAAAGTGAGGTTTCCGTTAAAATTGTAACCGATGGTGTATATGAGGTGATGAATATTTCTCATCTTCTTATCACTTCTTCGGGGACTGCTACATTGGAGGCAAGTTGCCTGGGTACTCCGATGATCATTGTCTATAAGACATCCTTAAGCACTTGGCTTATGGGGAAAATCTTGCTAAAATTGCCTTACATAGGTTTTCCTAACATATTAGCTAATAAAATGATTGTCCCAGAGTTATTACAATTTCAGGCAAAGCCCGATAGATTAAGTAATCTTGTTTTAGAATTGCTTAACCATCCGCAAAAATTGGAGACAATGAGAATGGGATTGAGGAAGGTAGTTAAAAAACTGGGAGAACCTGGAGCTATAGACCGAGCAGCAAAAGTGATTATGGAGGTTGTATCTTAAAGGAGTCCCAAGGTTGAGTGAGGTCTCTATTGTAAGATGTCATAGTTACGAACAAGAGGAAGTAGAGAAAGCGGTGAGGGAAAGCCTGCAATTGATAGGGGAGATGGATGAGATTATAAAGCCACAAGATAGAGTGCTCCTTAAAGTAAATATGATAAACTCCGATTTTCCTGAAAAAGCAGCCACCACTCATCCCGCTATCCTTAGAGCAGTAATCAGGGTGGTTAAAGAGATGGGAAGAGAGGTAGTGGTGGGAGATGCTCCGGGAGTTGCTTATCGGTATATCGAACGTGCGTGGCAGAAAACAGGCCTTAGAAGAGCTGCTGAAGAGGAGGGAGCAGAAGTAGTTAATTTTCGGGAAGTTGAAGAAATCGATAATTCAACTAATAAAAAGATACCAGTTTTACATATAGCTAAAGAAGTTTTAGATGCAGATGTAGTGATCTCTCTCCCCAAACTAAAGACACATAGTTTTACTCTTTTTACCGGAGCAATCAAGAATTTATACGGAACTATCCCCGGGTTTAGAAAGAAGGAGCTCCATGCATTAGCTCCCCGCCCGCAAGATTTTGCCGAGCTGATGGCAGACATCTTTTCGGTAGTTAAACCCTCGCTTGCTATTATGGATGGAGTTGTGGGTATGGAGGGAGATGGTCCCATCTCAGGTTCTCCCCGCAAAGTAGCGCTAATTTTAGCAAGTAAAGACCTTGTATCTTTGGACGCTGTAGCCTCCAATATTATTGGTTATCATCCTTTTGATATCGAGATTACAAAAGTGGCCGATAAAAGAGGATTGGGAGTAGGAGAGCTTGAGGAGATAGAAATTAAAGGAATTCCTCTGAATGAGGTAAGAATAGAAGATTTTATATTAGTCTCCAATCTTAATACTCTGTTAAAAAGGGTGCCTTCTCCTGTCTTTTCTCTTCTTGGACCAGCAGCTTCTCTCCTTCTAAAGGTTACCCCCGGCATTGATAAAGGTAGTTGCAGGAGGTGCGGGGATTGCACTGAAGCCTGCCCGGTAAAGGCGATAAAAATGGAAAATCATAACTACCCTGTAATAAATCAGAAAACATGCATTGGATGTTTCTGTTGTACTGAAGTTTGCTCCCATGGTTCTATGAAAATCGAGCGCAGTTGGCTGGCACGAAAATTGAAGATGTAAGGTTCTTCTAGAAGATGTATTATGTTTTTATAGTGACCAACAGTCCTGGAGAGTTGCTAGGCTGGGTAAGGCCTGTGGTAAGAAGTTTAAATAAGAGAACTTCCCAGATAAAAATTGTAGTGGTAATAACTCCTTGCCAATATGCAAGTGGAATGGAGAGAAAAGTTGCAAGAAGTTTTCCTGAAGTAGATTATGTAATGAGCAAAGGCGAGTATTTTAAGTATCTCTTTTTCAATCTTAAACCTCCCGGGCTTTATTTAAATGCTTCCCGTAAAGGAGTTGTTCTCTTTTTGGGGGGGGATCCCATTTATGCTTTACTCCTCTCTAAACGATTGGGTTTTTCGGCCATGGCTTATACTCATAGATTAAGATATAAAAGATACTTTAAGAGATTTATGGTGCTTAATAACAAGATAAGGGAAGAATTTATAGAGGAAGGGGTGAGGCCAGAAAAAGTCACTGTGGTGGGTGATTTAGTGGGAGATGCAGTGCAGTCATTGATATCCAGAAAAGAGCTATCTCAATTCTTGCATATCAGCCCTGATTCTTTATGTGTATCCATTCTTCCTGGGAGTAGACCCCGGATAGTGCGATATATGACTCCCTTTTTTTTGAGGGTGTGCGAGTTAATTAAAGAGAAATTTCCAAAAATTCAATTCTTTTTAGTTTTGTCTCCCTTTGTTGCCAAAGAAGAGCTGGGGAATTTAACCGAAGAGAAGCTAAGTAAAGCCTCTCTAGTAAAGGGAGTTAAATTGGAAAAAGAAGAGAATCAATGGCAGCTAATTACAGAATCGGGCTTAAGAGTTTTAGTAATTGAAGAAAATCGGTATGAAGTAATGAGCATATCTACAATGTCTATCACTATTCCTGGTACCAATACACATGAGCTCTCTTTTCTGGGTGTGCCCATGGTGGTGGTTATACCTTTGAACAAGCCTGAAGCAATACCTCTTGATGGCTTAGCAGGATTGATAGGAGATGTTCCTCTCGTGGGGACTTCTATCAAAAAATGGATAGTGAGAAGATATGATAGAAATGTTAAATTTGCTGCTGCTCCCAATAGATGCGCACAGAAAAAGATTGTTCCTGAAGTAAGAGGCATAATTCAGGCGGAAGATGTAGCCAAGGAGGCAATAAAATTACTAAAAGATACAGACTCTCTCCGCCGCATGTCTACCGAACTTAAAGAGCTATTTTCCCCTCAGAATTCAGCCGATAAATTAGCCGAGATAATACTGAAGAAGGAACTAAAATTAGGAGCTAATTTATGAATACACAATATCGATTAATAAGGTATCTTCGCCCTTATGTAAAGATTTTGATTTTAGCTGTAGTCTGCGCAATATTTACGACTTTATGCACCTTAGCAATCCCCTGGTTCTTGGGGAAAGGTTTGATTGATAAGGTTATCGTGGAAAAAAATCTTTTTTTGCTAAATTTAGTTGCCATAGGAATCCTTGCGATAGTAGCCATAAAAGGACTCTTTTTCTATCTTCAGACTTACTCAACCTCATTTATTGGCTGTAAAGTAGTTACAGATATGCGTAACCAAATATTTCAACATCTACAAAAACTTTCCTTAAGTTTTTATAAAAAGAGACGGACCGGAGAGATTATGTCTCGGGCAGTAAATGATACCGATCTACTTCAAAATGTTCTTATGAATAATATGATGAGATTTGTCTTAAATCTTTTTCTTGTTTTGGGAGTTTTCGTATTTATCTTTTATATAGACTGGCGCCTTTCCCTTTTTGTTTTAGCTATTTTTCCTTTTCTGGTTCTTGTAGTCAAAAGGTTTGGCTCTCGAATAAAAGATTTTAGTGGTTTGGTCCAGATGAAGATAGCTGATATCTCCTCTATCCTTCAGGAAGTAATAGGAGGAATTGAAGTAATAAAGTCTTTCACCATGGAAGAGCACGAGGTCAGAAGATTTCAAAATCAGACTACAAGGAACTTTCGCTTAAACATGAAGAGAACACGCATCGTGGCTATTCTACCTCCTATAGTGGAGATTTTAACTACTCTAGGTTTAGTTGCTATTTTATGGTATGGAGGATGGGAGGTAATAAGAGGGGAGTTAACCATAGGGGAGTTTATCGCTTTCTTAGGATATATAGGGTTAGTTGTTAATCCGCTAAACAGGATAGGTAGAGATTATAGTCAATATCAACAGGCTTTAGCTTCCGCAGAGAGAATTTTTGAGCTTTTAGATATAGAACCTGAGATAAAAGAGTCTCCTGGAGTTATGAAAATGCCTCGTATAGAAGGGTATATACAATTTGAGGATGTTTGCTTCAGTTATGATGAGAAGGAGTTAGTTTTAGAGAATATTGATTTAGATTTGAAGCCGGGAGAAAGAGTTGCTCTGGTAGGACCAAGTGGAGTAGGTAAAACGACTTTGGTGAGTCTTATTCCCCGTTTTTATGACCCTGTTTCTGGAAAAATCAGTATAGATAAACAGGACATTAGAAAAGTGAAACTCTCTACTTTAAGAGAGCAGATAGGAATTGTTCCTCAAGAGACTATACTTTTCAGCGGGAGTATAAAAGATAACATTGCTTATGGTAAGATGGAGGCAACCGATGAAGAGATTGTAGAGGTAACAATGAAAGCTAATGCTCACGATTTTGTTAGTTCTTTACCTAATGGGTATGAGACGCAGGTAGGTGAGAGGGGAGCAAAGTTATCTGGAGGAGAGAGGCAGCGTATCGCCATTGCCAGAGCTATTCTTAGAGATCCCCGTATACTTATCCTTGATGAAGCTACTTCTGCCGTGGATGCAGAAGCTGAGGTCTTAATTCAGGAAGCTTTGGAAAAGTTAATGAAGAATAAAACTACTATTATCATCGCTCATAGATTATCTACCATTTTGGGTGCAGATAAGATAGTTGTTCTTAAGAGAGGGAAGGTGGAAGAAGTTGGGTCTCACCAGAAGCTTCTATCCAAAGGGGGAACGTACGCAAAACTTTATAAGAGGCAGTTTGGGAGAGAGCACTCAGGAAGGTAGAGTTCTCTGAATTGAACAAGATGGAAGTGAGTATAATTATTCCTACTTATAACCGCAAAGAGATACTGAGAGAGGCGTTAGAGTTCCTATTTAATCAGAGCTACCCAAAAGAGAACTACGAGATTGTTATTGTTGACGACGGCTCCACTGATGGAACGGAGAAAATGATAAATTCTCTTTCCCCTCCTTGTAGATTAGTATATCTCCATCAAGATCGAAAAGGACCAGCTATTGCTCGAAATTTGGGGATAAAAAATGCCCGGGGAAAGATAATAGTTTTCATCGATTCAGATATTTTTTCTTCTCCCGATTTCATAAATGAACATGTAAAATTTCATAGAAGATTTGGAGACGTAGTGGTTAGTGGGCCTACAGTGAGAACAGACAAGCTTAAAGATGTATTTAGCGATATAAAGAGGAGAAAATTCAGAGAGTCACTTGCGTGGTCAGGGCCTTCACTTATCACCTCTAACCTTTCGGTTAAAAAAGAATTTTTACTCAAAGTAGGGGGATTTGATGGGGAGTTTGTAGGTATGGGATGGCATGATTGGGAACTGGGGTTAAGACTTAAGAAGTTAGGGCTTGAAGTAAAAAGAAATGTAGAAGCTATAGTTTATCATTATAAGAGGAAAAGAAGACTTTCGGATATTCCTTTTTTATGTGAAAAAAGGAGAGGGCAAGGGATAAATGCTGTTCTCTATTATAAAAAACATCCCAGTTTAAAAGTGAAGCTTGGCATAAGGCCGCAAAGTCTTATCTTTGATAAGCTAATCGGGTGGATAGACAAAAACTTTGGAGAAAGGTTAATTTTGCTTGCCGCCAGGAAGGGTGACCAGTGGTGGCTGAACCTGCTTATAAAATGGAAATTGCTTCATGCCTATGCCCAAGGTCTAAGAGATGGTATGAAGAAATATAAAGTGAGGCTGTTTTGATGAAGGTGAGTGTAGTCATTGCTACCTATAATAGAAGGGACATACTAGAAAGGTCCCTTGAGTATTTATTTCGTCAGGATTACCCGAAGGATCAATACGAAATCATTGTGGTTGACGATGGCTCAAGCGATGGCACTCAGAAGATGGTGGAGGAAAAAAATCCTTCCTGTGGCCTAAAATATCTAAAGCACAAAGAGAGACGCGGGCAGAGTAAAGCTAAAAATCTTGGAATTAACCATGCCCAAGGCAAGGTGATAATTTTTATTGACGACGATGTCCTTTGTCCTCCTCAATTTATCAAGGAACACATGAGGTGTCATAAAAAATACCACAATGTAATAGTTGATGGTCCAGCAATAAACACAAATAGAATTGACAATCTATTTAATGATAAGAAAAGGAGACTTCTTGCTTTTCTTGATTTTTTGGGGGCAAGTTTTATTACCTCTAATACTTCCTGCAAGAAGGATAGTTTAATTAAAGCGGGTAGATTCGATGAAGAATTTGGCAGGAAATTTGGCTGGCAAGATAGAGAACTGGGCTTTCGGCTCAGGAAAATGGGGATAAAGAGGAAAAAGAATAGAAGAGCGTATGTTTTTCATTTTAAGCAAAAAGGGTCTTTAGATGATTTTGGCCAGCTTCTTAAGAAAGAAAAGGAAAGAGGGATGAATGCAGTGACTTTCTATCGTAAACATCCGGTGAAGAAGATCAGGCACCAGGTGAGATTCCGTTACCTCTGGTATGATAGGTTGA